>JBBQSR010000183.1:0-7487 GCA_038234855.1 Ktedonobacterales bacterium
CCCCCGTGGCCCCCAACGCTGACCGCAACTCACACGGCACCACGCCGCGCCCATAGCCGCCGCGCGACCAGCGACGAATGCAACGACCCCGGCAACGAGAGACCCGTGCTCTTGTTACCGGGGTCGTTGCATTCGCCGTGATCCAACAAGGGAGAGGCCACGGGTACACCGCTTTCCCCTTGGCGCGGGGGCCGTTTTGTGGCGTCACCATTCCCTTATACGCTATGATCAAAGGAGAAGTGATGCGGCCCTCCACCATCTTACTAGGGGCCGATCCATTGGGAGTGCAAGACACACATGCGACGAACAACGCGGCAGATGCACGTCGGCAACGTCAAAATCGGGAGTGATTCCCCCATCGCCGTGCAATCGATGACCACGACCTATACCCGCGACATCGAATCCACCGTAGCGCAGATCAAGCGCCTGGAAGATGTCGGCTGCGAGATCGCCCGCGTGGCGGTGCCCGAGGTCTCGGATGCCGAGGCGCTGGGCGAGATCAAGCGGCGCATCAAGATTCCCCTGGTCGCCGACATCCACTATGACCCCAAGTTGGCGATGATCGCCATCGAGCAGGGCGTCGATAAGATCCGCATCAACCCCGGCAACCTGAACGGTCAGCGCACCGCCTTCGACCAGATCGCCAAGGCATGCATGGAACGCGACATCGCCATGCGCATCGGCGTCAACTCGGGTTCGCTCGATGCCCTGCATCAGCGCGAGGCCGAGATGCGCAAGGTGCAGGTGCGCTTGCTGGAAGACGGCACGCTGGAAAAGACCGACCCCGCTGACGAGCGCCGCCGCGAACGCGACGACATCACCATGCGAATGGTCGCCAAGGCGCTGGAATATTGCACCTGGGCCGACGAACTGGGCTATTACAACTACGACGTCTCGTTGAAATCGTCCAACGTCCTCACCGCTGTGCAGGCATACCGCGCCTTCGCCGCGCGGTCCGACGTGCCGCTGCACCTGGGCATCACCGAGGCGGGCACGCACGTGACAGGCGCGGTGAAATCCGCTGTCGGCTTCGCGCTGCTGCTGTCAGAGGGCATCGGCGACACCATCCGTGTCTCGCTGACCGCCGAGCCAGAGGAAGAGATCCCCGTCGCCTATGAGATCCTGCGGTCGCTGGAACTGCGGTCGCGCGGCGTCACCTTCGTCTCGTGCCCCAGTTGCGGGCGCGTCGAGATCGACGTGATGCGCGTGGCGAACGAGGTGGAAAAGCGCCTCGCCAAGGTGCAGACGCCGATTCAGGTCGCGGTGATGGGCTGCGTCGTCAACGGTCCCGGCGAATCGCGCGACGCCGATGTTGGCCTAGCCGGTGGCCGTGGCAAGGGCGTCATCTTCCGAAAGGGCGAGGTCGTCAAGACCGTCCCCGAGAGTGAATTCCTCGACGCCGTCCTGCAAGAGGTCGCCAGCCTCCTCCCCGAAGCCGAGGCCAAGATCGTCTATCCCGGCACCGGCGAACTCGGTGCCGTCAGCGGCGGTCGCACTCGCAAAGAGGGCTACAAGTCGCTGCCCATGGCGACAGCCGCCACCGAGGAATAGCGCGCGCACGTAGCGTGACAAGCGAGAGGCCAGCGGTTCAATCCGCTGGCCTCACTGCATGCCTGATTATCTTCGCTATCTCGCCCCCCTACGGGTGGGCTGGCGTCCCCACGCCGTAGTGATAGACCATCAACCCACCATAGTAGCCGGTCAGGGTCAGCAACACCAAGCCGCCGATGCTCGCCACCAGATAGAGGCTGATGAGCAAGCGCGAAGGGGGCGCGGCAAACGCGAACGCGATGACCTGCCGCAGCCGCTTCTCGGTCCCGTTCGCCAGCGCGGGGGCGACGCCGCGCAGCCCCAGCAGCAGACGCGGCGACAACATCACCACGCGCACCACCAGCAGTCCGGCAAAGACCACCCCCGTCGCCAACCCGAACCGCTGATGCGTCTCGATGATGTTCCCCGCCAGCGCGGTATGCGCCGTGTGTTCGCTGAGGTTGCCCGTCACCCCGGCGAGGAAGGCCGCCACCACGCCAAAGGCCAGCAGCCAGGTCGCCACATCGGCGAGATTCCAGCGGCGCAGCAGCGCGGCCAGCACATCCATCACCACGCTCACCGTGAGCAACGCGATGGGAAAATGCACCACGATGGGGTGCAACTCAGTCTGCGAAATCATGCGTTGGGTGGTTTCCTTTGTTCATCTATGCGTGTTTCGTGTGAGGTCGTTTCCAGAGGATACCGCATCACACGCTCACGACGCCAGGGTAATGTTCCCCGTTTTGCTATCGACGTTGATGGCGACGGTGGTCAGCGGCGTCTGCGCTGGCCCCTGCACCACCGCAGCGCCCTGGGCCGGATCGAACGTCGCGCCGTGGCAGGGGCATTGCAGCAGTTGCGAGCTGGCGTCGTATTTCACGGGGCAGCCCTCATGGGTGCAGGTGGCATCGAAGGCGACCAATTTGCCCGCCGCCGTCTTGACCAACACGCCCGAATCGCCATTGGCCGGGATGGTGAAGGTGACGGCGCTATTCGCCGCCATGCTGCCCGACTGCGCGATGACGCTGGGGACCGCGCTGGTCGCGGTCGCGCCGACGCCGACCGTATCGGTCGCCGCCGCGATGGGTGCCGTACTCGTGGCGACCGATGCGGCGGGCCGCAGCGCGCTCCACAGCCAGGCCAGGCCCAGCATACCCAGGCTGCCCGCCCCCGCGCCCCACAGGAAGTCGCGTCGCCCCAGGGCCGCGCGGCCCGCCCGTGGTCGCGCGCCAGCGCGGCCCACTTGCCGACCGCTCTTCGTCAGCAATGCGTCATCCGCAGCACCGATGGCGGCGGAAACATCCGTTCCCAAGAGGAAGGCGAAGGTGGGGGCCAGCCGCGCGCGTTGCGCGGGCGCGACGCGCGCCATCAGCCAGGCCGTGAGGGCGGTGTCGACCGCTGGCAGCACGGCATGCTCTGGCCCCGCGAACATCACCGGCAGCCAGGCGAAGAAGAAAACGATATCGGGTCCATAGAAATAGGGGTGGACATTCCAACTGGCCGACAAAAAGAAGATGAAGCTCAGCAGCGCCCCAAAGAACGCCGCTGGTCGCAGCAGCAGCCCCAACAACACCCCCAGCCCAATCGCCAGTTCGCCATACGCCACCAGCGCGCCGAAAAAGGCCGCGTGCGGGGCGGCGACATTCAGCAGCAGATCGTGCAGCGGCGAATTGCGCGCGAAGACCGTCAACTGCTTGCCGATGTAGCCGACCGCCTGGGGATCGAAGAACTGCGGATCGGTCAATTTCTGCAATCCCGCGTAGACGAACGTGATGCCCAGGAAGAGCCGCAACGGCAGCAGCACCCACGCGGGCACCTGCTCGGTCGCCAGCCGTTCACGCACGCTCTCGACGACCGAGGGCGGCGCTGGCGGCGTGGGCCTTGGCGCGGGCTTGATCGCCGCGCTGGGCTTTTTGCTGGCGGGGGGTGTCGGGGCGAGGGGCATGGCCTCGGCGGGCGCGGTGGGCACCCCACGCGCGTCGGGGGACGACAGGGGGGCGCTGGGCCGCGCGGCACTGGTGCGCGACGGTCGGGTAGGCGGTGTTGGTTTCATAGCGTTTTTAAACATCCTGCGATGATGAGGTGAAGATGCGCGGGCAGCCGTGCGACGCTCTGGTGAGTACACGGTTCCACCGGAATGTGGCACCCAGTCGATAGGATTCCATGATATACGATAACGACCGTTCTATAGAAAAGAATGAGAGGGCGACGGATGGCCCATCGTCGCCCTCGGTGGTGGCTAGCCCGCGTTGACGATGACGGCCTTGCCGATGACGCGGCGGTGGATCAGGTCGTCCAGCGCGCGGGGGGCATCGGCCAGGGGATAGGTAGCGTGGATGCGCGGGGCGATCTTGCCCTCCGCCAGCCAGGCGACCAATTGGCGCATGTGAGCGGCGTTGGCTTTGGGGTCGCGCATGGCGAAGCCGCCCCAAAAAACGCCGACCACCGCGCAGCCCTTCAGCAGCGGCAGATTCAGCGGGATGCGCGGGATGTCGCCGCCGGTGAAGCCGACGACCAGATAGCGCCCCTGCCATGCCATGCTGCGGAGGGCTGGCTCGGCATACGCGCCGCCGACGGGGTCGTACACCACATCGACGCCCTTGCCCTCGGTCAGCGCCTTGATACGCTCGCGCAGATCCTCGGTGGTGTAGTTGATGGTGGCATCCGCGCCGCTGGCACGGCAGGCGGCCAGTTTCTCCTCGGTGCTGGCGGCGGCGATGACCCGCGCGCCCAGCAGATGCGCCAATTCGACGCAGGCCAGGCCCACGCCGCCCGCCGCGCCCAGCACCAGAACCGTTTCGCCCGGCTGCACCCGCGCGCGGTCCACCAGCGCGTGCAACGTGGTGGCATAGGTCAGGTGCAGCGCCGCCGCTGGCACGAATTCGATGCCCTCGGGCAGCGGCACGACCGAGGCGGTGTTGACCAGCACCTGCTCGGCGTAGCCGCCCATCCCCGCGCCCATGAAGGCGAAGACGCGCGCCCCCACGGGCAGCGCCACGCCCTCGCCCACCGCGCGGATGGTCCCCGCCACATCCGTCCCTGGCGTGAAGGGCATCGGCGGCTGAAACTGATACTTCCCCTCGATGACCAGCGTGTCGGGGAAGTTCACCCCGCACGCCGCCACGTCGATGACCACCTGCCCCGGCCCCGGCGTCGGGTCCGGCAACTCGGCGAGTTCCAGGCTCGCGGGTGGTCCGTAGGCTCTGCATAGGATCGCTTTCATGGGGCTATCTCCTTATTCCGCCGCCTTGGGGGTATAGTCGTAGAAGCCGCGTCCGGTCTTGCGGCCCAGCCGACCCTCGCGCACCATCGTTTCTAGGAAGGCGGGGGGCTTGTCGGCGGGGTCGCCCGTTTCCTGGTAGCGTTGCAGCATCGCGTTATAGGTGATGTCGACGCCACTGAAATCGGCCAGCTCGAATGGCCCCATCGGGTGACCCAGCCCCAGTTTCAGCGATTTGTCGATATCCTCGATGGTGGCGTAGCCGCCCTCATACAGCGCGAAGGCCGCGCGCGACAGGCCGCCCAGGATGTAGTTGACGATGAAGCCATAGACCTCTTTTTCGACCAGCACCGGCTCTTTGCCGATCTTGCGCGCGAACTCCATGCAGGTCTGCGCCGTCGCGTCGCTGGTGGCTGGCCCCTTGCCAACCTCCACCAGCTTCATCACCGTGGCGGGGTGAAAGAAGTGGAAGTTCGCCGCCCGCGATGGGTCGCGCAGGGTACCCTCCACGATCTTGCTGATGATGATGGTCGAGGAATTCGAGGTGATGATGGCATCGGGCCGACACGCGCCATCGAGCGTGGTAAAGAGGTCGCGCTTCACCGCCAGATCCTCATAGGCCGCCTCGATGATGAAATCCGCGTCGCGTGCCGCTGCCGCCACATCCGCGACGGCGTGCAGCCGTGCCAGCGCGGCATCGCCCACCTCTGGGGTGATGCGCCCCTTACCGACGCGCTGGCCCACGAGCGTCTGATTGCTCGCCATGCCGCGCTCAAGGGCGGGCGCGAGCGCATCCGTCAGATTCACCGCGTAGCCCGACAGCGCGCATTGCAGCGCGATCTGCGACCCCATCGTCCCCGCGCCAATGACGCACACCTGCTTGATGTCGTCGATCTGCATCTTTGCTTGCTCCTTTGCAACGTTTTCTAACACAACTCTAACACATTTCCTATGGGGTTCTTACAGAACAACGGGTATCATACACAATAGAGGTTCACGAAAACGTGGATCGCTTCTAGACCAAACAAAATATTGCACGTCAACCGTTGGGGGACTGCCCCAACCCTGAGAGGAAGCACAGTGGCCAAGAATAAGCAAGGAGATCAGACCGTGGCGAAGATTCGTCCCGTGGCAGACCGCGTGGTTGTCAAGCCCTCCGCCAAGGAAGAGATCAGCAAGGGCGGCATCATCATCCCCGACACCGCCAAAGAGAAGCCGCAAGAGGGCATCGTCATCGCTGTCGGTTCCGGCAAGCTGCAAGACAACGGCGAGCGCTCCCCCATGGAGCTGAAGGTCGGCGACAAGGTGCTCTTCGCCAAGTATGGTGGCACCGAGTTCAAGTTCGAAGGCGACGACCTGCTCGTCCTGCGCGAATCCGACATCCTGGCCGTCCTGGCTGAGTAGACTGGACGCGAAGAACACGAAACGCGCTGTCTCGCGCCGCGAAAGACACGAAACCCTTTCGCGCCCTTCGTGGAATTTCGTGCTTTTCGCGTCCAGAATACGAAACATATACCGCTTCACACATTCACTGAGGAGATACATCCCAACATGGCTAAGCAACTCGTTTTTGACGAGGCCGCTCGTCGCAAGCTCAAGGCGGGCATCGACATCCTGGCGGGTGCCGTCAAGACGACCCTCGGCCCCAAGGGCCGCAACGTCGCGCTGGACAAGAAGTTTGGCGCGCCGACCGTGACGCATGACGGCGTGACCGTCGCCAAAGAGATCCAGCTCGAAGATCCCTTCGAGAACATGGGCGCGCAGCTTCTGAAAGAAGCCGCCATCAAGACGAACGACGTGGCCGGTGATGGCACCACCACCGCGACCGTCTTGGCCCAGGCCATCGTCAACGAAGGTCTGCGCAACCTGGCCGCTGGGGCCAACCCCATGCTGCTGCGCCAGGGCGTCGACCGTGGCGTCGAAGCCATCGTCGAGTACATCCGCAGCATCGCCATCCCCGTGGAAGGCAAAAAAGAGATCGCGCAGATCGCCACCGTCTCGGCGGCGGATGAGCAGATCGGCACCCTGATCGCGGACGTCATGGACCGCGTCGGGCGCGATGGCGTCATCACGGTCGAAGAGTCGCGCGGCGTCAACTTCGAGACGGAATTCGTCGAAGGCATGCAGATCGACAAGGGCTACATCTCGGCCTACTTCGTCACGAACACCGACCGCATGGAAGCCAGCATCGAAGACGCGCACATCCTGATCACCGACAAGAAGATCAGCGCCATCCAAGACCTGCTGCCGATCCTCGAAAAGGTCACGCAGATGGGCCAGCGCAACATCGTCATCGTCGCGGAAGACGTCGACGGTGAAGCCCTCGCCACGCTGGTCGTCAACAAGATGCGCGGCATCCTCAACATCCTCGCGGTCAAGGCCCCCGGCTTCGGCGACCGCCGCAAAGACATGCTGCGCGACCTCGCCATCCTCACCGGCGGCGAAGTCATCAGCGAAGAGGTGGGCCGCCGCCTCGAAAACGCCACTATGAACGACCTGGGCCAGTGCCGCCGCGTCGTCGCCACGAAGGACGAGACGACCTTCGTCGAGGGCAAGGGCGAGCAGACCGAGATCCCGGCGCGCATCAAGCAGATCCGTGCGCAGGTCGACGAGACCAGCAGCGACTACGACCGCGAGAAGCTGCAAGAGCGCCTCGCCAAGCTGTCGGGCGGCGTCGGCATCATCAAGGTCGGTGCGGGCACCGAAGTGGAACTCAAGTTCCGCAAGACCCGCGTCG
>JBBQSR010000184.1:0-7399 GCA_038234855.1 Ktedonobacterales bacterium
AGGGGTCCCATTGGTCACAGCGGCGCGGCACGCATGCGCTATAATCAAGGATACGAGCTATAGCGCGGGCAAGGACCCAAGGGGGCGAACGATGGCAGCGACGACCCAGCGCGACTATTACGGCATCTTGGGGGTGGCGCAGACGGCGACCCCCGACGAGATCCGTCAGGCCTTCTGGCGGCTGGCGAAGCTGTGGCACCCCGACCGCTATCGCACCGCGCCCGAGCCGCTGCGCGCCCAGGCCGAGCGGCGCATGCGTCTGCTGACCGAGGCGCACGCCACCCTCGCCGACCCCACGCGCCGCGCCGACTATGACCGCATCTATGAGAGCGGTGCCTTGCACCTGCGCCATGACGATGTCGCGCCGCCGCACGCCCAGCCCATCCACATGCCGCAGCCTAGCTATGTCGCGGGCTACCAGCCAGGCGCGCCCTACGCCGCCACCACCAGCGATCCGCAGGGCGTCGGCGTCTTCTTTGGCTTGATCTTGGGGATGATCGCGCTCGCCATCCTGGGGATCTCGCTGCGCGACCCGTCGCAGCCTATCGCCGTCGCGGGGCTGCTGCTCGGCTTCGGCGTGGCGGTGCTGGCGGTCCTCAGCTTCACCGGGGAAGGGCCGATCTTCGCCATCGTCCGTGCCGCCGAGCGCGAGGAAGCGCACCAACGCCACCCGCATGCCGAGGCCCGCACGCATGCCAACGATCCCCTATCGCACTTCGAGGAATTGGTGCGCCGCGCCATCGACGACATCCCCGAGGAATTCGCCGCGCAGATGGAGAACCTGGAGGTCTTCATCGAAGACGAGCCGAGCTATGAACTGCTGCGCCGGACGGGGGTGAAGCCGGGGTATACGCTGCTGGGCCTGTACGAGGGCGTGCCGTTGACGCACCAGAGCCACTTCCAGGGGACCATGCCCGAAAAGATCACCCTCTTTCGCGGACCCATCGAGCGGCACGCGTTCTTCATGCCCGCGCGCATCGAGCATCAGGTGCGCGCCACGCTGTTGCACGAACTGGCGCACCACTTCGGCATGGACCACGACGAGATGCCCATCTGGGTCAAGGCGTAAAAGAGCGGGCAAAAAGCCCCGCGAATGTGGTATACTTCAGTGATAAGCGAATGCGCGCAGCCACTGTGACGCGCGCCGCATTCCGATTCCATGTCACATTCCCTGGGAGGATACCAACCACATATGCCAACGTATGTGTATCGCTGCGAAAATTGTGGGCATCGCTTTGAAGCCTGGCAGCATATGACCGACGACCCCCTCACCACCTGCCCGCAGTGCGAAGGCCCCATTCACCGGGTCGTCTTCCCGGCGAGCATCGTCTTCAAGGGCGGTGGCTTTTACAGCACCGACAACCGCCCTACCCAGGTCGCCACCGAATCCGCGACGAACCCCGCCGCCGAGGGGGCCGACAAGGGCACGGCGAAGCCCGCCACCGGCGACGATGGCGGTAAGTCTGCCACCTCGACGGAGTCGCCCAAGCCCTCCGCCCCGGCGACGCCCGCCCCCAGCACCCCCGCGAACACGTAGCTCCCCTGATGCGGGTGGTGTTGCAGCGCGTGCGCGAGGCCAGCGTCACCGTCGCGGGCGAGCAGACCGGGGCCATTGGCGCTGGTTTGCTGCTCTTGGCGGGCATCGGCCCCGACGACACCGAGGCCGTCGTGCGCGCCATGGCTGCGCGCCTGGTCGCCATCCGCGTCTTTGAGGACGAGGCGGGCCGCATGAATCGTTCGGCCCAGGAGGTCGGCGCTGCGCTGCTGGTCGTCTCGCAGGTGACGCTGTACGCTGAGATCGGCAAGGGACGCCGCCCACAGTTCCACCACGCCGCCCCGCCCGATCGTGCCGCCGCGCTGATCGCCGCCTTCGTCGCCGCGCTGCGTGACCTCGGCTTCACCGTCGCGGCGGGTCGCTTCGGCGCGCATATGGTCGTCTCGCTCGTCAACGACGGCCCCGTCACGCTCGTGCTGGAGGAAGGCGCGGGCGCGTGAGCGGGTCGAAGCGCGCGACCGCTCAATTTCGCTGCAAGGATGGGGACCGCGATGCATCCAGCGGGCTACTCGGGCAAACCACTCTCCGCTAAGCTGGGTCTGAAGCCAGGGATGCGCGTCCACTTCATGGGTGCCCCGCCGCAGTACCTGGCTTTGATCGCGGATGTCTTGCCAGAACTGGTGGTCGTTCCCGACCTGCGGCCACCGCTAGATGCCATTCACCTCTTCGTGGCGGAAAAGCGCGCACTCGTCGAGGCCTTCCCCGCCGTGCCGCCCGCGCTCACGCCCCAGGGCATGCTGTGGATCTCGTGGCCCAAGAAATCCGCGCGAGAAGCGCGCGATCTGGATGAAAACGGCATCCGCGCGGTCGTCTTGCCGACCGGATTCGTGGATGTGAAGGTCTGCGCCATCGACGCCGTGTGGTCGGGCCTGAAATGCGTCCTCCGCACCGATCTCCGCCCAGGGAAAGCGGGCTGAATCCCTGCTCCCTCCCCGATACCGACGCGCGCGTGGTGATGCCCCTAGCCTCCCCAGCGGTCCCCAAGCCCTGTGCCGCCGTATCGTGCGCGCCAAAATACCACCTAGCAGGTCACTGAACCGCGCCCATCGCAGAGATGCCCGATGTCAGCGTCATGTATGGGCGCGTCAGTCGATGCTTCGCCACCAATAGAGTGCGTCGCTGATGTATCCTTTCGCGAATCTTCGTGTCTCGTCCCATCTTTTGTGACGCTTGCCCAACCATTTGCGTTTTGTCAAGTACGCTCATGAAAAGGAGGAATTTGCTTATGAGCACTTTCGCCGTCCAGGTACGGCGCGTCACGGTCATGCCGCATCCCAATGCGGATCTGTTAGAGCTAGGAACAGTCGATGACTACCATGTGGTCATCGCCAAGGGCGAGTATCAGACGGGCGATCTGGCCGTCTACATCCCCGAGCAAGCGATTGTCCCCGAGGCACTCATCACCGCGATGGGGCTGACGGGCAAGCTGGCTGGCGCGGAAAAAAATCGGGTGCGCGCGATCAAGCTGCGCGGTGAACTGTCGCAGGGGTTGCTGTATCGGCCCGCTCCCTGGCCGACCACGTGGGACGAGGGCACCGAGGTCAGCGCGGAACTAGGCATCACCAAATGGGAGCCGCCCATCCCCCTGGCGATGGCGGGCGATGTGGATCGCGCGCCCTTCGGCACCATCTTCCGCACCTACACCGACATCGAGAATGTGAAGTCCTTCCCGAATGTCTTGCAAGACGGCGAAGAGGTCGTTTTGACCGAGAAATTACATGGAAGCTGCTTCATTGGTGGGCTGCTGAATGGCGAGCGCGTCATCGCCTCGAAGGGTATCGCGGCGCATGGTCTGGTGCTGCGCGAGAGCGCGGCCAATGTCTATTGGCGTGCTGCCCAGCAGGAGGCGATCTTCGACAAGATGGCGGCCTATCTCGCGGCTACGAATGTGACCCAGGCGATCCTTTTTGGCGAGGTGCTGGGCGTCCAGGATCTCAAGTACGGTTTCGTCAACGGTGCCCTCGGTTTTCGCGCCTTTGACCTGTACACCGCCGATGGCTTCGCGGACTACGACGACTTCGTGGCATTTTGCACGACCTATGGCGTGCCCCAGGTGCCCACGCTCTATCGTGGCCCCTTTAGCAAAGAGGTGATGTTACAGCACACGGTCGGGCAATCGACGCTCGCCAGCCATCTGTGCGAGGGCGTGGTCATCCGGCCCGTCCACGAGCGCGACGAACAGGATGTCGGGCGCGTCGTCCTCAAATCCGTTTCGGGTGACTACCTGACGCGCAAAAACGCCACCGAGACGCAGTGACCCCGTGGGATGATAGAGTGATCTATCATCCCTTTTGCATAGGAGGCACAGCGATGGCGTTCTTGGGCATCGATCTGGGCACGAGTTCGGTCAAGGTCTTTCTCATGGGCGACGATGGGCAGTCGCTCGGTGGTAGCGGCGCGCACTACCCGTCACGGACGCCGCATCCGTGGTGGGCGCAGGGAGATCCGCAAGACTGGTGGCGATCGACGGTGATGGCGATGCAAGGCGCTCATATAACAGAAAGCACCACCTGGGATATCGCGGCCATTGGCTTGTCAGGGCAAATGCATGGGGTCGTGCTAGCGGACATGAAAGGTGCTCCCGTCCGTCCGGCGATGCTGTGGCCCGACACGCGGGCAACGGCGGAGGTGGCGCACTATGCCGCCTTGCCCGCGCCCCTGCGCGCCGCCCTGGCGAATCCGCTGGTGCCGGGGATGATGGGGCCAATGCTGCTGTGGTTGCGCGACCACGAGCCAGCGGTCTATGCCGCCGCGCGGTGGGCGCTGTCGCCCAAAGACTGGGTGCGCTGGCAGTTGACGGGCGACTTCGCCAGCGACCCCAGCGATGCCTCGGCCACCTTGCTCTATGACATCTCGCAGAATGGTTGGGCGGAAGAGACCATCGCGGCGCTGGGGCTACGCCGCGCGTTGCTACCCGACATCAGGCCTTCGGCTGCAATCGCTGGCACGTTGAGGGGATCTCTCGCAAAGGCGCTCAACTTGCCAGACGGCATCCCCGTCGCAGTGGGTGGGGCCGACACCGCCTGTGCCGCGTTGGGGACAGGTCTACTGGCCACGGGAAGCACCCAACTGACGCTGGGTACGGGCATCCAGCTCATCCAATTGACCGACCAGCCCATGGGCGATGCCGCGCTGCGGACCCACCTTTATCGCACCGTGGCGGGCGCGCGCTGGTACCGAATGGCCGCGCTCCAAAATGGCGGCCTCGTCTTGGGCTGGGTCATTCGCATGCTCGGTGTGAACTGGAATGAGCTGTATGCCAGCGCCGATGCGGTGCCACCCGGCGCGGATGGCGTCACCTTCACGCCCCACCTCATCCCAGAGCGCACCGATGCGGCCAGCGCGGCGGGCGGCGCGTGGAGTGGCTTGCATATGCATCACACGCGGGCGCACCTGCTGCATGCCGCGCTGGAAGGGGTCGCCCTCAGCATCCGCGCGGCGCTGGAATCCCTGGCGGAGAGAGGGGCGGACGGGCCGATTCGCTTGGCTGGTGGCGGCAGCGTCCACCCCGCGTGGCGGCAGATGCTGGCGGATGTCGTGCAGCGCCCCTTGCAGGTCATCGAGGTCGCGGATGCCTCGGCGCGCGGGGCGGCGCTGCTGGCGGGCATGGCCATTGGCCGCTGGAATGGTGGCCAAGATCTCGTGGCTCTGGCCCCGCGCGTTAGTGATACGACGATGCCCGACCCTGAGCGGGCGGCACGATATGACGCGCTGTATCAGCGATTCGTGGAACAGCGATCAGGCGCGCTATAGCGTGTGGCCAGTTTAGGCGGCGAGCTTGCCCAATTCCATGCGGCCTTGGAGGTTCTCGACGCGGCGGGCGTTGGCGCGGTTCATGATGTTTTCGGCGACGGAAACCCAGCGTTCATTGGTCTGCACCGTCACCATGTAATCATCGCCCACCACGGAGGCGGGTTGGAAGGCGCTGTGCCTTTCGGGCGCGAAGATGCCCCACGAGACGCCGACGACGAAGCCCGCGAGTAAGCCGATGCTCGCCCCGACCAGCAGCCCCGCCCAGGCGGTCTGCGCCGTCAGCGCGGCATGGGGCACGCCGCCAAAGACGCCACGGCCCGCCAGCAGCCCAAAGAAGCCGCCCAGGACGATGCCGCCGACGATGCACAGTTGCGCGATGCGGTCCCACCCCAGGCCACTCGTGGGGGTGCCCAGGTGCGCGGTGCCATGGCCATTGGTGGCCTCTTGCATTTCGCCGAGTTGAATGCTGCTCAGGCGCTGAACCGCGTTGTCCATATCGTGTAGCGTCGAAAAATGGCCGATAACTGTTTGCATATGATACATTGCTCCCTTTCTTATGTGCTTATTCGCGCACCCTCAGCATATCACATGCCAGCCGTGCGTGCGTAGGGGACCACCCAAATGCATAGGGGCGTGCGCGCGTCGCGCCGTTCGCCGCAAAATGCCGTTCTGCAAACGGAGCGAGTTGCGCGCGAAATTGTTGCCACGTCGCAACGTCATACGTTCATAGTGAAGAAGCAGCGCGGCATGCCAAGGGCGTCTCGCGCCGAAGCAACCGCCAATCTGGCTTCGCAGATGCAGAGAGACGGCCAAGCCAGGGCAGTGAATGAAACCTTCCGGCGCGGCATCATCGCCAACTGTTGTGGCGTGGGATCAGCGCCGAACTATTACGTGTCGAGTGAGCAGGAGGTCCGGCGTGACCGCACAACGCACCAGCCCGAGCCGTCGGGTGCCACGGGTGAACATCCCGACGAGCAGCGCCCATATGGTTGCCATTTCGCCCGCCATGCGGCCCCTGCATGAGCGTCACTGGCCCCAACGGCTCGGTGAAACCATCAGCGCCTTCGCGGGCAAGCGCATCCTCGTCATCGGTGATATGATCGCGGATGATTACATCATCGGTGCCGCCACCCGCATGTCGCGCGAGGCCCCCGTCCCCGTCATCAGCCAACGCGAACGCTTCATCGTCCCTGGGGGTGCCATGAACCCCGCCGTGAACGCGCGCACGCTCGGTGCGGAGGTGTACGTCGTCGGCGTCATCGGCGCGGATGAGACGGGTCGGCGGTTGCGCCAACGCCTGAGCGAACTCGGCATCCACCATGACCTGCTGATCGAGGAGACGAGCCGCCCCACCAGCACCAAGATGCGCGTGATGGCGAATAACAGCCAGGGCGCGATGCAGCACGTCGCGCGCATCGACACCATCGACACGACCCCGCCCGACGCCGTCACCCAGCAGCGCATGCTGGCGGGCATCGCCGACCTCATCCCCGCCATGGATGGCGTCATCTTTTCGGATTATGACAACGGCCTGATGGTGCTACCGCTCATCGAGGGCACCCTGTTGCTGGCGAAGCGCCACGGCTGCATCAGCGTCGCGGATGCCCACAGCGGCATGGCGCGCTATCGCGGCGTGACGGCCATCACTCCCAACCAGGCCGAGGCCGAGGCAGAGGCGGGCATCAGCATCCGCGATCACAGCAGCCTAGAACGCGCGGGCGCACGGCTGCTAGAGGACGTGAACGCGCAGGGCGTCCTCATCACGCGCGGCGGCGAGGGCATGAGCCTCTTTGGTCGCGAGGGCATCACCTTCGACATCCCGGCGTATCCGGCGGAGGTGCGCGACACCATCGGCGCGGGCGATACGGTGACGGCGACCTTTGCGCTGGGCCTGGCGACGGGCGCGGCCATGGCCGACGCCGCCACCATCGCCAATGTCGCCGCCGCGCTGGTGGTGCGTCGCCTGGGCTGCGCCACCACCACGCCGGATGAGCTGCTGCGCGCCGTCGCGGAACTCGAAACCGCATGGTAACGCCCGCCGACGCGAAGTTTTGCACGCGCGCCGCGTTGCTGGCGATGCTGGCCCCTATG
>JBBQSR010000185.1:0-7389 GCA_038234855.1 Ktedonobacterales bacterium
TCTGGGTGGGCTGGTGGGGGGGGGCGACCCCCCCCGCTTCGCTGCCCCTGTTGTTGGGCTGCTCCCATTCGCGGGGTTGGGGGGGCTGGGGGGGGGCATCGGGCTGGGCATGCGCTTTTAGGCGCGCCAGGGTGTGAAACATGGCGATATGCGGCACCTGCCATTGGCGCGCCAGGGTCAGCCCCGCCACGCCCGACAGCCAATAGTGGCTATGGATGGCCTCATAATGCGCCGCCCCAGCAAACTGCGCGATGCCCCGCGCGAAGGCGGCGGTCACGGGCAAAAGGCGATCTTTGGGAAGGGCGGCAACAGGCCCGGCGGCGATGTGGATGAGACGCACGCGCGGGTCGAGGGGGATGATCTGGGGGAGGGTCGGGTCGGACCAGCGGGTGAAGATGTCGACGGTGTTGCCGCGTTGCCCCAGCGATCGGGCGAGTTCACGGACGTAGATATTCATGCCGCCCGCGTCGCGGCTGCGCCCCGGCAGGGCTAGCGGCGAGGTATGCAGGCTCAGCAGCGCCACCCGTCGCGGCGCTGCCAGGGCTAATTCGCAGATGCGTGGCCACCGCCCCTCGCTGCTCCCATGCAGCGCGGCGAATGGCGTTCCTTCGGAGGGGAAGATCATGTGGTGCTGACTCCTCTAGCCACGTGGATTGGGTGGCCAGTTGCAAAAAGTGACTGACATGATTATACCAAACACGACAGGAAGCGCGCCAATTTCGCGCGATCCGCAGGGGGAAGGACAGCACCCAAGCGAGCTGTCAGGAAAACGCTGCTAGAGAAATCGCGGAATATTCCCGACAGAGAATCAAGTCCCATCCGCTAGAAGATTGGCGCATCACTGGCTATACTATATTATGGAGCCTTGCAAGATAGGGTTCATTATCGAATCACCGATCAAGGGGGGCGGCGCGGTGCGCGCTCTCGTGTAAGGATAGCGTCTGATGAAACGTTCCGGTATTGTACTCATGGCGGTGCTGCTGCTTTTCGCCACCGGCTGTAGCCGCATCAAGTTCCTGCCCCTCGACCAGGCGCACATGTCGGGCGCGGCCTTTGCGACCACCACCGCAAAGGTCAAGGTGGGCGGCAAGATCAAGTTCATCAACGATAGCGAGATCACGCACATCCTCGTGGTGGGCCAAGATGGCAAATGGGTATCCACCCCAGGTGCGCCCGCCGATATCAACACCAGTGCGGGCAAAATCATCGGCGGCAAGGCCGAGGTCGATGTCACGTTCGACAAGCCAGGGACGTATACCGTCACCTGCACCGTGCATCCAGCGATGCTCGTCACCATCACCGTGAGTTGAGGGCGATACGTTTGTCGCTTTTTCTGTTATGATGAAAGGGTGCCACAACGGTGTGGCACAGGGCATCATCAGAAAGGACCCCTTTTCCATGAAGAAGCTCGGTTTGGCGTGTCTGCTGGGGGCGATCATCGTCATGTCTGGCTGCGTCCACCTGAAAGCGGGGGGGCAAGCGACGATCTCGATGGCGGGGGCGAGTTTCGTCGGCAACACCAACATCTCCATCAAGGCCGGGCAGTCAGTCACCTTTGATGACCCTGCTGGCAGCGGCGGGCCGCACCGCCTCTCGACCGGCCAGGACGGCAATTACACCCAGCAAGATGGCGCACCCGCCGAACTCAGTGACCCCAATGGAGTCGATTTCGCGCTGGGCACGGTCAAGTCCTATGTCTTTGATACCCCTGGCACCTATAACATCACCTGCCAGATCCATCCATCGATGAATATGGTCATCGTCGTTGGGCCGAGCGGTTCGGGGCACTAAGAGGTCAGCCAAGCACGATCTGGCGAAGAAAATGCGGAGGGTCGTTGAGCGACATCTCACGCTAGGGTCCACAGTCGTCACCGCCGACGGCACGGATGCCGTTACTTTCGTTGAGCTATCTCGTATCTAGATGCGAGGGGCCGCGCCTGACACAGCGGCAAGGGCACGCGCAATCGCGGGATACCCCGCGTCACGATAGATTGGTTCAAGCTCATGTACGAAACTCTTCAGGGTAAGGATTTCGAGAGGTGACGACAACCATGCCTATGCAGGAAACCGATCAAAAACTAGTGCGTGCGCTCGAACTGGTGGGGCCGATTGACCCCGAAATCGCCGAGTCATGGGCGACGCTCGAAGCACGCATCCTCGCGCAAGCCCTCGAAAACGTCGAGCTGGCCGAGCAGCGCCTCCGCAAGGTGCAAGAACTGGTGGGTGATGGCGCGCTCGTCGAGTGCGCCTGACCTCCACCTGACGCCCCCGTCCTTTCCTCCACTTCCCCGAGACGCGAACGATGCGGTACGCGTCGTTTTTGCGTGCGCGGCAATCAGGCAGCGCGCGGGAATGGCGGTCATCGTCGTTTTGTGGGCTATAATACCCCAGTGATAGCCCAGATGGTCCCCGTTCAGAAAGGACGACGATTGCTCATGACCGCGCCTACACCCACGGCACCTGACCTGAAACCCCCATTTTATTACCACCGCTTGCCCAATGGCCTTGAGATGCTGGGGCAGCAGATGCCCAGCCTCGGCTCTGCAGCCTTCGCCATGCAGGTCGGCGCGGGCACGGTGAACGAAGACGACGCGCAACTGGGCCTGTGCCAATTGCTCGAAGATATGATCTTCCAGGGAACGCCCACGCGCAACCCCCGCCAGATCACCGACGCCATCGAGTTGCTGGGGGCGCGTCGCATCGGCGGCACCGGCTACGAGACGGCGCGCTACGGTGCCCAGGTCGTCCACACGCGCCTCGATCAAGCATTGGATCTGTGGGCCGACCTGCTCTTGCACCCCATCTTCCCCAAGAAAGAGTTCGAGCAACTGCGCCCCCCGCTGATCCAGGCCATCAAGCGACGCGACGACGAGCCGATGCGCCGCGTCGGCGAATTAGTGACGCGCACCTTCTTCCAGGGGTCGCGCATGGGCCGCCCGGCTCTGGGCACGGTCGAGACGGTGAACGCGCTCACGGTGGATGACCTGAAGGCGTTTTACGAGGCGCACTATCGCGCCGACAAGGCCGTTTTCGTCATCGCCGGAAACTTCGACTGGGACCACGTCGTCGCCAAGGTGACGGCGCTCTTTGGCGATTGGGCGGGGGGCAGCACGCCGTCCTATAGTGACAAGCCGACGCCCACCACCACCGTCGCGTTAGAGCAAGCCCCTGGCGAGCAAGAGCATATCTATTTCGCCTATCCCTCGGTCGCGTTTGGCGACCCAGACTATTACGCCAACATCTTGCTGATCGAGGCCTTTGGCGGTGGCATGACCTCGCGCCTCTTCGCCGAGGTGCGCGAGAAGCGCGGCCTGGTCTATGCCGTCTCGGCGTACCCCAGCCCCGCGCGCGACACGGGCGCGGTCTTCGTCTATGCGGGCACACAGCCCGACAAGGCCCACGAAACCGCCTCGGTCATCCTCACCGAATTGCAGAAGCTGGCGGCGGATGGCCTGAGCCAGGACGAACTGGACCGCGCCAAGGTGCAGGTGAAAAGCGAGGTCGTGATGGGGGCCGAAACCGCCGTCTCGCGCGTGAATAGCCTGCTGCGCTCGTGGTGGTACGAACGGCGCGTCATCCCCATCAGCGATGTGCGCACCAGCATCGACGCTGTGACGACCGAGCAACTGCTGGGTCTGCTTCGCCGCTTCCCGCCCACGCAGACGCTCACCCTGGCCGCCGTCGGCCCTGTCGCGCAAGACGACCTGACGCGCGACGTCTTCCCGCCGCAGGCATAAAAACAAAGGTGTGATGACAACGGCAGCGCCCTTTTGTATAAGGCGCTGCCGTTGTCGCACAATAGGCTTCACGAAGCTACAGCATCGCTCCCTTGTACTCTGGTGAGTCTGGTGGCAATGGAATGAGGCGAATCAGAGAACACCCGAGCACGACAAAATATGTCAGGGTGGCGATGGTGTTTGCCGGTTTGGCTTGGAGTAACTCCCCACCATCATTCAGCAAGGTGAAGGTCGTGAGGGACATCAACAACAGCCCTATGATGGCGATGAGGATGCATACCCCCGCCAGCAGACGTTTCCATGTGGTGATAAAGAAGAATCCACCGCTCACGATCAGAAGCAACCCACCCAAAATATAGAATGAGGCAATTGAGGAAGGTTCTGCGAACAGACAGTTCCACATTGTCGTCCCGTGTGCACACGCAGCGCCATCATACGGGGGATCGTTGGGAAATCCGCCAGCCTGGAACGCGCCGCCGGGAATCACGCGCACGAGCGGGAAGGCATTACAGATGGAGATAGTGATACCCCCTACAAGCAAGACAATGGGATAGACCACATTCCAAATGAAGCGAAAGAGCGTGCTACCCATTAGGTAATGCCTCCCTTTATGATGTCCCGTTTTACCAAGCAGGTGATTGCTGTGCTACGCTGCGACAAACTCCGTTATGTTACAGACGCACGGCAGCACGGTTCGGGGACACCGCCGCCGACCACAGACTGCGATGCGCATTCGCCCTTGCCCAGCTATGCCATAATCGAATCAGCGACACAGCCGTGCGCTGGATGCCGGGCGGGCGGCCCACACCGCGCCCCGGCTGGCGAGGAGGGCGAGCGATGGAGAAGGCGACAGCGGTCGCGCGCATCACCGAGACGGAAAACCTGACCGGCGACCTGACGGATGCCGACGCGCGGTGGCTCATCGACTGGGGCGTGGCGCACCTGGATGCGCTGGTGCTGGGCAGCCCCGATGCAACGTACGCGGACTACAGGCTGACGCAACTGATGGCCGTCATGCGGGCGCTCGGCGGCATCGGGGGCACCGCAGCGGAGCGCCCTCCCGCGCTGCTGGTCGGCGACCTGCGCGGCTTTTTCGCGCGCTACGCCCTCGCCTTTGGGCAGCCAAATCGGGTGCGCGAGGCCGACCTGGCACCGCTCGCCGCGCGCATCAGGTCGCTCGCGCCAGGGGCGGCGATGCAGACGTTGCTCAGCACCGCCGCTGGCCAGCCGCCACAAAGGGGATAGCATGGAAAACATCATGGCCTGGCTGGGACGGCAAACCCCTGATCAGCGCCGCAACCTGATCATCGCGGTGAGCGTCGCGTTGGTCGTCGTCCTCATCTTCGGCATCATCGTGCGAAATGCATCGGCGACCAAGGCGGGCGATCCGGCCTGGTTGAAGGTCTATTTCACCAACCCGAATCCGCCAGACCAGGCAGGCAATGGCATCGACCGCTATGTGGTGCCCGCGCTGAACGGGGCGAAGAACACCATCGACCTCACCTCATTCGACCTCAACCTGCCGAGCGTGGTCAACGCGCTAGTGGCGGCGAAGGGGCGCGGCGTCACCGTCCGCGTCGTCACAGATGAAACGAACGGTTCGCAGACGCTGCAAGCGACCACCACCAACGGCCTGAAAGCGGACTTCAACGCGCTGACGGTGCTGGGCGCGGCGAAGATTCCGGTGGTCGATGGCGGGCGCTCGAATGGGCTGATGCACGACAAGATCATCCTCATCGATGGCAAGACGCTCTTCATGGGGTCGTGGAATATGTCGTACAACGACACCTTCCGCAACAATAACAATCTGCTCGAGATCACGGATGGCACGCTCATCCACAACTACGAAGCGAAGTTCACCGAACTCTTCGTTGCCAAGCGGTTCGGCACCAAGGCGACGGTCGGCGCGCAGACGGCTTCGCTGTCGCCCGATGGCGTCGCGGTCCTGAACTATTTTTCTCCGTCGGATAAGGTGATAGCGAAGCTCGTCGCCAAGGTGAACGGCGCGAAGAAGTCGATCAAGTTCATGGCCTTCACCTATACCCAGGCGGATCTGGGCAACGCGATGCTCGCGCGCGAAAAGGCGGGCGTCCAGGTGCAGGGCGTCATCGAAAATCGCGGCGCGTCGCAGGGCGTGCTGCCCGCGCTCTTTTGCGGCAAAGTCGCGGTGGAAACGGATGGCAACAAGTACACGATGCACCACAAGGTCATCATCATCGATGACCATCTCGTCATCACCGGCTCCTTCAACTTCACCCAGACAGCGGATCAGGCCAACGATGATAATGTGCTGATCATCGACAACGCGGCAGTGGCGCAGCAATACGAAGCGGAATTCACCCGCGTCTATGGCGCTGGCGTGAAACCGACGGGCCTCGACTGCGCCACGGTGCCGCCGCTGGGCAAGCAGCCCCCGCCCGTCGACGCGGGCGGCTAGCGCGACCGAGCACGCGGTCATGGGCGTGGTGCTCACGCGTTTGCCCAGAGAGCGGTTCAGCCCGGCCACGCCTGGAAGGGGCCGATGCGTCAGGACCCCCGTTTGCTGCTACCGCCGCACCATACGCTTGACCGTGGAAGAAACTGACTCCGAATCGCCGGGCGGCTACGCATGGGACGCGTTTCCGCCACGGCTCGCACTCATGTTCCCATAAGGTCTTGTGCTTACGCGCGTATGCGTAGCACGACCTGCTATAAATGGGTGTGGCAGCAGCATGTTGTGCACATAGCTCAAACATTCCATTGGTCACACGCTCTTGAGCGTTAGTCCACTGGTGGCTATAATCAGCCTCATCGCTTGAACGTGTCCGCGAGGCTATCGGCAGACGACCATCGCCTTCGGCAGGAAACGATTACCGTTACCGGCTTGTCTTCACGCCGTTCCAATAGCCGGGCAGCCATTATGAAGTGAACTGATGTATCGTCTTTACTTCGTGGCACTGTTGTTTGCAACCGCCATCTGCTTACCGCAGCATGGCGGGCAGGCGCACGCTGCAACGGCCACGCAGCAGGGAGCGCCATTCGCCCACTCCCTCGTGGACCGCATGCAGACCACTATCGCATTTCCCGCAAATTTAGGGATGGATGATGTGCGGGCCAAATATGGGGCCAAGGGTGATGGCACCACTGACGATACGGCTGCCATTCAGCGCGCCCTCAACGACGGGCGCACCGACCAACGCGATTATTTTGGCCTGAGCAAAGCCCTCTATTTTCCCGCTGGGACGTATCTCATCAGACATCCCCTCACCTGGAATGGGTGTTGTATGACGCTGCAAGGGCAGGGCGCGCAGGCAAGTGTGCTGCGGCTGCAAAACGGCTCGGGGGATTTTGCGAACCCCAATGCACCACACGCCGTCATCACGACCCCCGCTGGCAATATGTCGTTTCGGCAAAACCTCTTCGATCTGGGCATCGACGTTGGCCGTCAGAATCCTGGTGCGATGGGCATCGACTATATCTCCAACAACACCGGGACGGTATCTGGGGTAGCGATCACGTCGGAAGATGGGCAAGGGATCAGTGGCATCGACATGACGCGCGCCTGGCCAGGACCATGCCTGATCGAGCATGTAGCGATCACCGGCTTCAACTATGGCATCCGCGTGGGGCAACCCGAATATGGGCCGACTTTTGAGCACATCACCTTGCAGGG
>JBBQSR010000186.1:0-7386 GCA_038234855.1 Ktedonobacterales bacterium
CGCCGTGGCATCGGCGCTGCTATAGCGCGCGTCGATTTCGGTGATGGGTTCTTTGGTGTCGTGCATGCCATTCCTGCTTTCTTCACAACGCCCTTCATCCATGAGAAATAGGGCACTACCGTGCGACCAAAGTATAGTCGACATGGTCGATGAAAACAAGAGCAGATGTTCGATTGTGGCGATGGTATATCGCAGCCCTAATCGCTCAGGCATCTTTCGCGGTGGGGGCGGCGATGCGACCGCGCGTGTTGACGGTGAAGACGCCCGCGATCACCAGTGCCCCGCCAACGAGTGCCAGCACCGTGGGCACCTCGCCGAGCCACACCCACGCGATGCCGAGCGCCACCACCGGCACGATGTAGAGGAATGAGGCGGCACGCGAGGCGGGCAGGCGCGCCAATGCTTGCGCCCACGCGACATACGCGATGGCCCCCGGAAAGATGCCCAGGTACACCGCCGCCAAAGTGGCGGCGAGCGGTGCCGCCGCGATCTCGTGCCCCAGCCCTGGCAGGTAGATGAGCAAGACCAGCGTGCCCGCCCAGATCGCGTAGGTGGTGCATTCCAGCGCGCCGTAACGGCGCAGCAACGCTTTTTGCCCGATCGAATAGATGCTCTGGGCCAGCGCGGCGGCGAGCACCAGCAGCACATGCCAATCCACGGCACCGCCATTGCCGACGCGCAGACTCATCAGCGCGACACCGCTGAAGCTGATGGCAATGCCCAGCCAGCCCCAGCCGCGCAACCGCTCGCCCAGGAACCGCTGCGCCAGCAACGCCATGAAGATCGGCGCGGCGGCCACGATGAAGCTGGCGATGGCCGACGGCACCGTTACCTCGCCCGTATTGAGCGCGACATTATAGAAACTGATGCCCACGATGCCCAGGCCGAAAAACGCGGGTATATCGCGCCACGCGGGCAGCCGCAGCCGCGCGAAAACGGCATAGAGCGCCAGCGCGACCGATGCCGTGCCATAGCGCAGCAAGGCGACGTGCGCGGGCGAATACGCGGGCAGACTCGCGCGAATCCCCGGAAAGGCCGAGGCCCACAGCACGACCGTGATCCCCGCTGCCAGGTAGGGCACGAACCGTTGGGCGCGACTGCTCGGCACGGCTGCGGTCTGCACGGGTGCGGCGGATAAGGACGCATCGGGGATGGAGGACGCCATGGGGCCTTCTCTCTGCAAGGACGCGTTGCAGCAACACCAGCATCGGATGTTCGCTGGTACCACCTCATGTGGTGGATTCGAAGTTCAGTATATGTCATGCGGTCCATCAGTGGTCATGCATGGCGAAGCGATGAGCGGGCGCGAAGGGGGCGATATCACACAAATACATTACACAGGAAAAGCGGACCAAGTCATCTCAGCGATGAAAGAATAAAAGAGGAGACAGGGCTGCGGCGGTGCCAAACAGTGCGCGCGTGTCGCAGCCCGCACCATGCCGCTTATGCTTGGGCACCCTCGGGTGAGGCCGCGCCTTCGGCAGCGGGGGTCGCCACGGGAGCGGATTCGGCGGGCGTGTCGGCGGTCTTCTTGGGTTCCCAGCCGGGGGCGCGCGACAGCATCATCCACATGTTGCGGCCTTCGAGCATCGGGCTGCGCTCGATGGTGGCGGCACCCTTCAGTTGGGTGACGATGCTTTCGAGCATCTGGCGGCCAATTTCGGGGTGAAAGACCTCGCGGCCACGGAACTGAATGCTGACCTTGACCTTGTCGCCATCCGCCAGGAACTGAAAGATCTTCTTTACGCGAACCTCGATGTCGTGGGTATCCGTGTGCGCATGCAGACGAATTTCCTTGACCTCGGAGGTTTTTTGGCGCTTGCGGGCCTCGTTGTCGCGCTTGGCCGACTCGTACTTGAAGCGACCGTAGTCCATGATCTTGCAGACGGGCGGGTTCGCCATGGGCGAGATTTCGACGAGATCCAGGTTGCGCTCGCGCGCTAGCTCCATGGCGCGCATCGGCACCATGATGCCGACCTGTTCGCCATTCTCGTCGATGACACGCACTTCGCGGGCGCGAATGCGTTCATTGATGCGGGTTTCTTTGGGGCGGTTGTCCATGCCTCGTGAGTCCCTGTTGATAGGTGATCCTCCTTTTGGAATATCAAACGAGAGCGTGCCGTACACAACACACTCACCACCCAATATACCACATTTCACGCCTCCCTGCAAGGGACCAACGGCACCGCAACGCGCCCAGCCAGGGGGGCATGGCTGGCGCACCGGCTGCTATAATCTGACCCATGGATATGCAACGCATCGCGCAGATCTACCCGCGCCTGGTCGCCCACTATGGCGAACCACAGCTCGTGCCCGACCAAGACCCGCTCGGCGGCCTCATCGCCACCATCCTCTCGCAGAGCACTTCTGACGTTAATTCGCAGCGGGCGTACCGCGACCTGCGCGTCGCCTTCGCCACGTGGGAGGCCGTGCGCGATGCCCCGGTCGCGGAGGTCGCCGGGGCCATCCACCACGGAGGGCTGGCGAATAGCAAGGCGGCGCGCATCATCGCCGTCTTGCACGCGCTGACCGCGCAACTGCCCACCCCCGACGCTGCGGCGACGCTGGATGCGCGATTCGCCGCGTGGCTGAGCGCGCTGCCCGTCGCGGAGGGCCGTGCCGCGCTGCAACGGCTGCCCGGCGTCGGCCCCAAGACCGCCGCGTGTGTGCTGCTCTTTTCACTGGGGCTGCCGTCGATGCCCGTCGATTCGCACGTGTACCGCATCAGCCAGCGCCTCGCCCTCATCGGCCCCAAAACCACGGTCATCCAGGCGCACGCGGCTTATGACGACGCCTTGCCCGAGGCGCTGGTCTATCCGCTGCACATCCTCTTCATTCGCCATGGCCGCGCGCTGTGCCGCGCCCAACATCCCCTCTGCCGCGAATGCCCGCTCGTCACGCTCTGTCCTTGGGGCCAGGCCTATCTGACGCCCGCCGCCGAAACATGAGGGCAGACAATCAGGGGGCTGGGTGATCTTCATCACTCAGCCCCCTGATCAGCAATAATGGGAATGGCACTCCCTTACGGCAGCACGTTGGCCAGCAAGCCCGCCGTCTCGGGTGCGGTGGTGAATTGGCTGCTGGGTCCGAAGTTGGACCACAACGTCGGCAAGCCATCGGCGGTGGGGGTGGTGGTCGGCGCGGGAGTGGGCGTCGTGGAAACGGGCGTGCCCGTCACCCCCGGCGTCGCGGTCGGCTCCAGCGTCACGGTGGCGGCATTGGTCGGGGCGGCGGTTGCCGTGCCCGTCGCGCCGGGCGGCTGCAACGCGCTGGCGGGCACCAAAGACACCGTCAGGTCAAAGGCCGTCTCTTGCGCGACGGGCGCTTGCGCCACGCGGGTGAAGGCCGTTTGCCCCGCCAGCAGCGCGTAGAAGCCCGCGCTCTGCTGGCCCGTCGCGTCTTGGCCCTGCGCCAGATCGTTCACCGTGGGCGCGGCGAAGGCCTCACCCCGCGCATCCACCGTGAAGTCGATGCCCAGTTGAGCGATGAGCGCGCCGCCCAAGGGGGTGTTCGTCGCATCCTCGGGCCAGGGGATCGCCGTCCAGGTCGCCCCGGCATCGGTCGAGCGTGCCAGCGTCACCGGTCCAGCCTTAGCATTCGTTGTGGTCGCGCTCGCGTGCACCAGGGCATAGACCGTCTGCGCGCCAGGTGCGGCGAAGAGTTGGCCGGTCAGCGTCACGTTCGGGGCCACCGTCACTGGCAGATCCGCCAAGCGCTTCCAGGTCTTCGCGCCATCGGTGCTAGACCACACCGCGACGGGCTGCTCACCAGCGATGGACGAATTGTCGGTGAGCGCCAAGGTCGCACCATTCGCCCCGCCCGCCAAGGCCAGCAGCGGGTGCGTGGTCGCCTTGCCCGCAGCGGTCGTCGTGATGGGCGCGGCCTGTTGCCAGGTCTTGCCCGCGTCGTTGCTGGTGAAAAGTTGATTTTGGCCACTATAGTTCGTGCCGAAGGTCAACACGTTGCCCGTCGCCGCCACGAAGAGATGGTACGGCGACAACAGCACCGCCGCCACCGGATTCGGCGAGGCAGGCAACGTCAATGCCTGCCAGGTCGCGCCACCGTCGCGGCTACGCCACAGACCGAAGTGCACCTGCCCCGGCAAGATGCTGGTCGGGTCTTGCAAATTCAGCGCGCCCATCGCCGCTAGGAAAAAGACATCCGCTGGGTCGGCGAGGTCAGGCGCGACGATGGCCGAGAGCGGACACACCAGCGTCGCATCGCTCGTCGGCAGCGTCGCGCTGGCCCAGGTCACGCCGCCATTGGCGGTGCGCCAAAAGGCGTTGCTGATGCTTTGCGGCTGAATCGGCTCGGTCGGGCGACCGGGGATGCCCGTCGCCGTCGGCGCGGGGGTCGCGGTGGCGGCGGGGGTGCCCGCCGTCGGCGTTTCCGTGGTCGTCGTCACATTCAGTGTGGCGGTGCAGGCATAGCCACGCTGCTGGTTGGCATCCGCGAAGGCGACAGTGCTCACCGTGGGCGTCGTCACGTTCGGGAAGGTTGGCCGTACCCACTGCCCCCGTGGCAGGGGTGTCGGGGTGCCCGTCACCGTCGTCGTGCTCGCCGAACTGCACGCCGCCAGCAGCCCCGCCAATGCCACGGTCACGGCGGCGAAACCCCAGTGCCTCACGCGTTTCTCTACCCGCATACCCTTACCTCGTATCGTTTTCGTCACGGTAACGCAGCGGTCGCATCGCAACCGTCGCGTCTTTCGTAGCTTGCCTATCTCTCTGTTATAACGTATCGTCTTGACTTACGGCGTTGGCCCGAGGAGGGTGTGGCGCAATACCATCAGGTGCGTCAGCGGCCCCAGCCCGCCGGGGACGGGCGTCACCCAGCCCGCGACCTCGCGCACGCTGGCCGTCTCGACATCGCCGATGACACCCTCTGGCGTCAGATGGATGCCCGCGTCCAGCACCACCGCACCCGGCGCGACCATCGCACCCGTCACCGAGCCGGGTCGCCCCGTGCTCACCACCAGGATGTCCGCCGTCCGCGTGATCTCCGCCAACCCCTGCGTGTGCGAGTGGCAGAGGGTGATGGTGGCGTCGTGCCGCAACAGTTGTAGAGCAACTGGCTTGCCACCTACGTTGCTTCGCCCGACGATCACGGCATGTTTGCCCCGGATGGGGTAGTGGATGTGGTCTAGCAGGGTCATCACCGCCTCCGCTGTGCCGGGGACGAAGCTGGGGTAGCCCAGCAGCAGGTTGCCCGCGTTGCGCGGCCCCAGGCCATCGACATCTTTCGCGGGGGCTAGCACCTCGGTGACGACGCGCTGGCGCACCTCCCCTGGCAGGGGCAGCAGCACCACCACGCCATCCGTCGCCGGATCGTTGCTGGCGTGCGCCACCTGCGCGCGAATGGCTGCCTCGCTGACCCCCGCCGCGAAGCTCGCCACGGAGTACGCCACCCCCACCGCACGGCACGCGCGCATCACCTGCTGGCCAAAGACCAGCGCCCCCTCGTCCTCGCCCACGGTCAGCAACGCCAGATGCGCCGAACGACCATGCATCGCGGTGAATGCCGTCGCGTGGCCGCGTAATTCGCCGCGTAGCGCGTGCGCCAGTGCCCGCCCATCCAATATCTGCGCGCTCATGGTCGACCCTCATCCCCGCTGTTCTCGCCCATTAGTATAGCACCCGCGCACCCCGGCCCGTGCTGGCATCTCACGCCCTCAGCGGCACGCGACCACGTTGGCTGACGCCGCCCCTGGCACCCGAATTGCTCAGTTCGTGCAAGATCAGGCGGAATGGGGAACACACGAAGGGAGCGGCAAGGATGGCGGCCAATTTCTCGCGCATGGATGTCCACTCGGGTGATGTCGGTAATGCACCCCGCACGGAACTAGCCGCGTCGTTGCTGGCGGTCGCGGAGGGCGAGGCGACCGACCGCGCGCTGCGGCGCATCTTGCGCAACATCATCTCGTTGCTCGGCGCGGCATCGGGTTTGATCGCCGTGTATGACCGCGCCTCGGATGAACTGGTGCTCACGCAATATGTCGGCACCGCCTCACCAACCGTCGCGCGGCGCATTATGCTGCACCAGGGCATTCTGGGCGAGGTCGCCGCCACCAAGCAGCATCTCGTCAGCGAGAGCCTGGCCCACGACGCACGCTATCGCCCCGCCGATGGGAAACGGTCCGGCTCGCTCCTCTGCGTGCCCCTGCTAGAGGAAGGCGAATTGTTTGGGGTCGTCGCCGTTGCCAGCGACCGCGTGCATGGTTTCGGCGCGCGGCACGTCGCCTGTGCCGAGGCGCTGGCCGACGGCGCGGTGCTGGTGCTGGCCCGCGCCCTGCAAACCGAAACGGCCACCGCCGAGCGCCGCCAACTGCAAACGCTGGTCGAGGCGGCGCGCACCATCACCGGCATGCTGGACCCGCGCGAGGTCTTCGAACATATCGCGGGGGGCATCGCGGGCATCGTTCCCTATGATGATGCCCTGGTCTTCGCCTTCGACCAACCGACGCAGGAACTGGTCGTCATCGCCAGCAAGGGCGAACGCAGCCTGCACCTGGCCGGGCGACGCGTGGCGCTGGCCGACGCGGCCTCGTTCACCGCGCGCATCGCCCAGACGCGCGGCGCGGCGCTCTATAGCCCCGACCGCGTCGCGGTGCGGCCTGGCCGCCTGACCGAGGCCTTCCTGGCGGGGGAAGAAATGGCGCTGCTCGGCGTGCCACTGCTGAGCAAGGACCAACTGCGCGGCGTGCTGACGCTGGCCCGCGCCCGTTCCTTCCAGGCGGACGACCAACGCGTGATGAGCGATCTCGCGCCCATCTTGGCGACGGCGCTCGAAAACATCGCGCTTTACGCCGCCGTGCGCGCCGAGCAAGCGCAAAAGACGCAGTTCTTGCAGATCATCTCGCACGAGATCCGGTCGCCGCTGCACACGCTGAATGGCTATCTGGACCTGATGCTGGCGGGGATGGGCGGCGCGCTCGACGACAAGCAGAGCGTCTTGGTGCAGCGTGCCCGCGCCAGCGGCGAACGGCTGACCACCCAGGTGCGCGACCTCGTCTTGCTGGCCTATGAGGACGCGGGCACGCTGACGATGAACATGACGCTGTTTGACTTGCGTCGTATGCTGATGGAGGCACGCGACGCCATGGAATTGGTGGCGCGCGAAGGGGGCATCACCCTCTCTGCCGTCTTGCCGCCCGTGCTGCCACCATATTTTGGGGACGGCGAACGGTTGAGCCAAGCGGCACGGAATCTGCTGAACAATGCTCTGGCACACACCCCCCGTGGCGGGCAGGTGTGGCTCGAAACGCGGGTCATCAACAACATGCTCGAAATCAGCGTCGCCGACACGGGTTGCGGCATCGCCCCCGAGCACCTCCCGCGCATCTTCGAACGCTTCTATCGCGTCCCTGTTGACCCCAGCAAGGGTTCC
>JBBQSR010000187.1:0-7344 GCA_038234855.1 Ktedonobacterales bacterium
CGTCCACAGGGCCAGCAACCGGTGGGTGTCGTCGCGCAATTCCAGCTCCAACAGCAACGCCGCCCCCAACTGAAAGGTCATCGCGGCGGCGGCGGGGTAAAAAGCGATCTCGCCCTTCGCGCCCCATGCGTCCAGGTGCTCGGTGAAGATGCGGTCCATCGTCGCGAGATAGGCCGCCATGTTGCGCCCATGGAAGGCCGGGGTCAGCCAGTTGCGATGTTGCCGATGGTGCGCGCCATCTTGCAAAATGAGCGCGTCGCCCATCAACGGCGCGATGGGGTTGTAACCAACCTGGGTCGAGAAATTCTTTTGGTTGGTCAGCAGCACATAGCGCTGTGCCTCGGCGCTGAGCAGCACCACCGCCTTGTGATAGTTCGCGTGGGTCTTAAAGATGGGACCATAGCGCGCGTACCTGCGCTGGGCGAAGCCGTAGAAATCAGAGTAGAGGGGGACCCTCTCGCCCGCCAGGGGCAAGCCAAAGCTTCCGGGGGGTAGCGGCATCTCATGGCTCCTTTCGGCACCAGTGTAGTACACGAGCCGCGCACGTCGACTCTTGTGAATCTCGCTGGGTGGTAATACTTTATGGGTGGTAGTACTCTAGAGGTAGAGATCATCTTCTCGCAGCGGCAGCAGCTACATGAAGGAGCTTGCGCATGGCATCCGTTTCGCCACCACGAGCGATTTTACTGGTGGACGACAACCCTGAGATCTTTGCGATGTATCGTGCTGTGTTACCAGCGATGAGCGACTTCCTCATCCTCACCGCTGAGAATGGTGTCGACGCCCTGGAACAGATCGAAGCCTATCACGGCGCGAACAATCCTCCCTTGAGTTGCATCATCATCGATGTGATGATGCCGCACCTGGACGGCCTCCATCTCGTGCGGGCGCTGCGCGGCGACCCCGCCACCGCCGATATTCCCCTCGTCATCCTCACCGCGCTGGCGCAAGATTACCAGCGTTTCGCGGGGTTGGCCTCTGGGGCCGACCAATATCTGACCAAGCCCGTCAGTGTGCCGCAGTTGCTGGCCGCCATCGACCGCGCCATCGCCCTGGCCCCCGACGAGCGTCTGCGCCAGTGGCAGGCATTGGCCGAAGCGCCCGACGCGGACGGCTAAAAGCACGTGCTGTGGCTCACCCGCAGCAACGGAGACACCCATGACCGCACCAGCACCTGATACCTCGGTACCCCTTTTTACTGAGTTGCTGAATCGCTATGAGATAGACCAGCAACTCTTGATCGCCAAGCGAGCTGATATCATCTTAGCCATTTCGACGGTTGTGGGCTTTGGTACCGACCTGGCATACGTGTTTTCGCGGCCCAACCCCACCACCTTACTCCCGGCTCCCGCGCTCTTTGGCCTATTCGCTTCCATCGCCACCTATACCTGCGTGCTCATCGTGGCGTATCGTGCTGCCCAACGACGCAACATCCTGCTTGCCAGCTACCTCACGGTCCTGGGATGCACTTTGCTGGTGGTGGGCATCCAACTGGTGTGGATTATCGCCGCGCGCAACAGTGGCAGCCCCATCGGCCTCGACGACCAAAGCTGGCAGATGTTCATGGCCTATTTCGTGCCCATCGCGCTGGCCGTGGTCATTGGTGAACGCGTCTTGCTCTACACGACCGTCGTCTTGTTGAATCTCATTTCCACCGTCATTCTCTTCGAAGCGTTTTTAAGCACCGGACAGGACCTCTCGTCGCGTCACCAGTTCATTGGTCTGTGGATCGGGGCGCTCATGACGGAGTGGGCCGTCGCCATCCTCACCTTGGCGATGCGTTCCGGCTTTCGTCGCATCATCTTTGATGCCACCAACCTGCAATACGCCGTCGAGCGGGCACGTAAACTGGACGAATTGAAAGATTCCTTCATCTCCTCCGTCAACCATGAACTGCGCAACCCCGTGATGGCCTTGCGTGGTTACCTGGACGCATTCGCGCAACTCGACACCACCCTGCCCCCCGACCAGCGCCAGCGCTTCCTCGCGCAAGCGGTGCAATCCTGCCAGAATGTGCAAGACCTGATCGAGAGCGTCCTCAGTGTGCGCCGCATCGACCAAGGCCTGACGAACCTGCAATGGGAAACGGTCGACCTGCATGAGGTCGCCGTGACTGCGTCCAGCCAGATCGACCCTCGCGAAACCAAGGCCAGTGAGCGAGCGCTGCACCTGATGATCCCCCCTGGCTTGACCGTGTGGGCAGATCGCATCCGCGTGCAGCAGATCCTCACCAATCTGCTATCGAATGCCATCAAATATTCTCAGCCTGGTACCTCCATTGAGGTCAGCGCGCGACTCGTTGGGCTATCTACCAGCGCCGGTCGCGCGCGCAGGGACCCCAAACCGACCATGGTCGAGATCGCGGTACAGGACCACGGCTTCGGCATCCCACCAAATGAGATTCCATTGCTTTTCCAGAAATTCGTGCGTCTGCCGCGCGACCTCGGCTCGACCATCGTGGGCAATGGCCTCGGCCTTTTCGCGTGCAAAGAGATCGCTGAGGCGCTGGGCGGCGAGATCTGGGTCGAGAGCACCGGAGTAGCGGGCGAAGGCTCTACCTTCTTCGTGCGCCTTCCGGCTACCCAAGACGATGCCGCCTTGATCCCCGCCCTCGCCGCGCCTGAGCTCGTGGCCGCGCCCTGACGGCAACTCAGTCGCCTGCATAGCGTGCAGCGGCCCACGTTGCCCTGGCTGTTTCGCGACAAGCGCGAAGCGGCCAGGGCTTCATAATATCGCTCGCCAAACCGCCGCTGCGTACGTTCGCGACAGAATATTGATTTAATGAATGAATTTGGTCACTAACATATTGACTTTCTGCATAGTATCGGGCATACTAGAGAGGCAGCAGGAGGAAACGCGATCGATGCCATTCATTCGGGAAGTGTGCCCCATCTGTGGCGGGCGCTTGGCGTTGGCGCAGTTGGAATGCCCGGACTGCCATACCACCATGGCGGGCAGCGTCGCGGCCCTGGCGGCGAACCCGCCCGAGCCGACGCAACGGGTGAGCGAGGCGGCGCGCTATGGGGCGCTGGCGGGGCTGACGCGCGAGCAACTGGCCTTCGTCGAGACGTTCATTCGCGCGCGTGGCATCATCAAGACCGTCGAATCGATGCTGGGCATCTCGTACCCCACCGTCCGCAATCGCCTCGACGAAGTGATCGCTGCGATGGGCCTTTCCCCGGCGGATGAGCCGCCCTCGCCCGAGGCGCGCCGCAACCAGCGCGACATCGTAGGGGAATTGGCCGACGGACGCATCACCGCCGCCGAGGCGCATCGCCTCTTGCGCGAGCAGGTACAAGGCAAACGCGGCGAACCCGAGGGAACCTCTTAGAAGGAGACGCAGAACCCATGTCGGCAGCATCCGATCTCACCCCACAGGGGGCGGCGCTCCATGAGGTGCGGGCACGCTTCGAGCGCGGCACGATAGATTACGATGCCTTTCGTGCCGCCTTCGAGGCCGTCTTGGCCACGACCGACCCAGCGGCGTGCGCCCGCATCGTCGCGGAGCTACCAGACGACCCACGCAGCGTGCTAGAGACGCTGGATCGCAGCCGTGTGGGTGTGGTACCCGCCAAGCGTCAGCCGCGACTGCCCCGCCGTCGCACCTTCATCACGCTGATGGGCGAGATTCGCCGTACTCGTCGCCCGTGGAAGATGGGCGAGCACACGACGGGCATCGCCCTGATGGGGTCCATCAAGCTCGACCTGACCCTGGCGGCGTTGCCCCGCGACGGCACACTGCGGGTGGCGCTGCTGATGGGCGAGGTGCAGATCACCGTGCCGCCCAATGTCGACGTGACCGTGCACGCCTTCACCCTGATGGGCGAGGCACAGGCGCTGGGCGAGACGGCGGAGGGTATCTTTGCCTATGCCCATGACGAGGTCGAGGCCACCGAGGGCGGCGCGCCCCACGAACTGCACATCCAGATATTCACCCTGATGGGGTCGGTGCAGGTGCGACGCAGCGAGGTGCCCGCCATCATCGCGAAAGGATGATCTGCTATGGAGCCGAACGAAGCGATTCCCCCGCCGATACGCATTGGGGCCGTCGGGGGCGATCTGCGCATCAACACTTGGGCTGGCGATGCGGCCTCCCCTGCCAGTGCCCGTCTGCTGGATGACGACGGACGGGTGGTGGTACTCAATGCCGATCCTCCGCCGAGCGTGGGGGGGGATGCGACGCTGATGGTCATGAACGCGGCAGAGGTAACGGTGACGCGTGTTGGGGGCGACCTGTCCGTCAGTGCCATTCCCGGTGCGCTGCACGTGGAGGCCGTCGGTGGCGACGCGTTGCTGCACAGCGCGAATGGTGCGGTGGTGCTGGGTCAGGTAGGGGGCGACTTGACAGTGAGCTCCCTGGGTGACGACCTGACCGTCCTAGGGGTGCGGGGCAATGTCAGCATCAATGAGGTACGTGGGACCGTGCGCTTGGCGGATGTGCAGGGCGACCTGAGTTTGCGCGGCGCTGCTAAGGTAGAGGTCACGAACGTCGCGGGCGACCTGCGTGTGCAGGATACCGCCGAGATCACGGTCGCCGGCAGCATCCAGGGTGATGTGACGCTGGCGCACATCGACCGCTGCACCTTGCACGACGTACAGGGCGACCTGACGGTGCTCGACATTCGCGAGCTGCTGCAAGTGCCCAGTGTCGCGGGGGATGCACGGCTGCGCGAGACGGGCGGCCAGGTGCGGCTGGCGCAAGTGGGTGGCGACCTGGCCGCGCAGGACGCGCTAGGCGGCATCATGGTCGAGGCCGAGGGCGAGGCCTACCTGGAAACGCCGTTGGTCGCGGGCATGACCTACCATGTCGTCGCGGAAGGCATCGTCTTGCGGGCGCGCAGCCCCATCAACGCGCAGTTCGTCGCCACCACCGAGGGCGGCGAGGTCCGCACCCATCTGCCCCTGACGGTGGAGCGCCATCGCCAGCATCTGGTCGGCGTCATGGGCACGGGCGCGGCCACTGTGACGCTCGCCAGTGCGGATGGCGACATCTTGGTCGATGCCGCTGGCACCGAGCATGCGGGGGATGCAGCAGCCCATCGCCGCACGGACGCACGAGACGCGGGCAGGTTCAGCGTCCACATCGACGCGGGACCTGGCGGCCCGCACATCAATGTCGCGGGCGAGACGCTCGCCGCGCTCTTTGGCAAACATCTGGCCAGCGAATGGCCGTTCACAGGAGGCTTCACCATGTCGACCCCAGACAACACCTCGTCAACCCCCGAAAACACCTCGCGCGACACAGCGGATATGGAGCAACAGTTGCAGGATCTGGCCGAGCGCACCACCCGTGCCGCGCGCAAGGCGGCGGATCGCTTGCGCGAGCGCGCCCGTTCGGCGGACTGGGATTCCGTGCGCCGCGATGTGCGCAACACCATCGAGCGCACCGTGGGCGAACTCGACTCCTTCTTCCGCGAGATCGCGGCGGAGTTTGACCGCCCCGCAGGCTCGACCGTCGACGGCACCACGGATCCGAAAAAGCCCGCCGCGACGGCCCAGCGCATTCCCATCGAGCGCGACGACCTGACGGCGCAGGCCACCACCGTCACGCCCACAGCCCCCGTCGACCAGTCCGTCCACACCCCCGCTGATGACCGCGCCGCCCAGCGCCGCGCCATCCTCGAACAGGTGCGCTCCGGCGACCTCACGCTAGAGGACGCCGAGAGTCGGCTGCAAGGGCTATAAGGCTCAGGCCCCACCTTCCGACCCCCTCTCCATCCTTCGCTGGCGCTGCGGAGAGAGAGGGGAGACTGTAACACGACTGGATCAGCCTAGAGGCAACGGGACAACGGGCAGCTCCTCCAGGCGTAGGCGCACATCCTGCGCTCACCCCTCTCCATCCGCAGATGGGGAGGGGTGAGGGTGGGGCTACCCCCGCCCGTGCGGATCGCGCTTCGGGGTGATGGCGTTGGCGGTGGCGAAGGTCACGCCGTCCAGGGTGGCGGTGCTGACCTTCGCGCCGTTGTGCGCGGTGATGGCCAGACCCAGCAGCAGCGACCCCGTCAGGTTGGGGAGCGTCTTGCTAGAGCCAGGGATCAACGTCCAGTTGAGTCCGTCTGGCGAGGTATAGGCGGTGAAGGTTGTGCCCGCGCGCAACACCCGCAGGTATTGCGGCACGGTCGCGCCTGCGATGGCCGTACCCGCGTTGCCCGCGCTGTTGCCCTGCGCCGCGCGATACTGGACAAGTACCCCGTTGCTGGGCGTGACGAAGACGGCGTAGTACGGCGAGCCAGGGTCGGTGCTCAGGCGAAACATGATGCCCGCCTTCGCATAGCCACTGGTGTTGCCCTGCGCGGTGATGTGCGCCGCCAGGGCGTTGTTGCCCGCCGTCGTCTGGTAGACGAAGTGGAACTGGTCTGCCGTGCCATAGATGTCCGTGCCGCTGCCGCTGATGGTCCAGACGTTGCCATTCAGCGATTGGTTGCCCGCAGTGGTGACGGGGCCGATGTCGCTGCACGCCCAGCCGTTCGGGCAGGTGCTCACCGTGGGGGCCGTGACCGCCACATTCGTGAAGGTCGCCGACCCCATGATAGTCACTTGGTGCGATGTGACGGCCATCCCCGCCAGGAAGGCCCCGGCGACGCCGATGGTCTTGGTCGAGTTGGGGATGAGCGTCCAGGTGACGCCATCCGCCGAGGAGTACGCCGTGAAGACGTTGCCCTGGCGCACGACGCGCAGCCACGCGGGCACCGCCCCCGCGATGGTCGCCTGATTCCCCGTGTACGCGCCCTGCGTGACGCGGTACTGCACCGACAGGCCGCCCGGCGTCATCACCAGATCGTAGAAAGGCGAGGCCGGATCGTTCGTCTGCCGAAACATCAGCCCAGCTTTGGCATTCGGGTCGGTGTTGGCCTGGGCGGTGATGCGCGCCGTGACGGTGGCATCCGCCGCGACGGACTGCCAGATGTAGTGGAATTGATCGCTGGTCGCCCAGATGTCGGCACCGTTACCCTGCACGACCCAAGTGCCATTGGTGAGCGATTGCCCGCCCGCCAACGGGGGATTGCCGATGTCGCCACAGGTCCAGCCGACCGGGCAGGTGGGCGGCGCGGGCGCGTTCAGGCTGACGGCGGCGAAGGTCGCCGAGCCGAGCAGCGCCGGATTGTGCCCCGTCACGGCCAAGCCCGCCAGGAAGGGACCGCCGACCGTCAGATTGACGCTGGAGCCAGGGATGAGCGTCCAGGCCGTGCCATTTGGCGAGGTATAGGCGGTGTAATTGGTGCCGCTGCGGGTAAGCTTGAGGTAGACGGGGGCGGTGCCCGCCACGGTCGCCGCTTGCCCCGCGAATTGGCCGCTGGCGGTGCGGTACTGCACGACCACGCCGTTGCCGGGCGTCAGATAGGC
>JBBQSR010000188.1:0-7329 GCA_038234855.1 Ktedonobacterales bacterium
AGGACGGCATGGGGGAGGACGCACCGTGAGTGGCGTTGGCAAGCGAGCACAGGGGGCACACCACGCACCATTACCCAGGTCGGCAACCGACACGCCCGAAGAACCCACCGAGGGTGCCCTCGTCTTGATCGTAGAAGACGAGCGGCCCATCGCCACAGCCATCCAGTTGGTGGTAGAGGACGCGGGCTATACCGCCCTGATCGCCTATAACGGACGCAAGGGGCTAGAGTTGGCGCGCAGCGAGCATCCAGCCCTCATCACCACCGACTATATGATGCCCGGCCTCAATGGCGGCGAACTGATCGCCGCCCTCCGTGCTGATGCCCAAACCAATGGAAATCAGGCACCGCACATCCTCATGATCTCCGCCGTGTCATCGCCGCAGGTACACAGCGCAGGCTATGATCGCTTTCTCGAAAAACCCTTCGATATCGAGGATCTCACCAAACTCTTACACGAATTGCTGCGTGGTGCATAGCCATGCTTCCCCGTCTTCCTTGGTTCGCAGGCGACGCGAATGGCCTGGAGCCGAGGCCATTCGCGTCGCCTCCCACCTAGCCGATCTTCAGCGGCACAACCGTCGCTTGCAGGGTAAAGACCGCCAGATGGCTGGCATCCGTCCACAGCACCAGGCTCCCCGCCAGGGCGAAATCGCTCATCTGGCGCAGGTCGCTCGCGCTGAAGATCTGGCCATGCAGCGCCGCCGTATGGACGAAAAGGTGCTGCCCATCTGGGGCAAGCTGCGGATTCGCGCTGCTGGGGGGGACGGCGAGCGTGGCCGAGGCGTGGGGCACCAGGGTACTGCCCATCACCGCCCACGAGGTCAGCAGCGTTCCCGCGCCGCCGGGGGCCGTCGCCCACAGCATCGCCCCGTCGGGCGACCACAGCGGCGCGGGGCCAGCCGGGTCGCTCGCCGCGCCCCCGATGGCGAAGCGCGGGACGCTCGTCGTCGTCACCTCGCCCCCCGTGGCCACATCCCAGATGTGCAGCGTGCCATCCAGCGCCACTGCGGCCAGGCGCGTGCCATCCGCCGACCAGCCGGGCCGCGACAGCAGCCCCACCGTCAAGGTGATGGTCCGGCCCTTCACCCAGGTCCGCGTATCATAAAGGGTGATCGTTTGGCCGGGTCCGCTGGGTCCATCATTGGTCAGGGCGACGGTGTGGCTGTCGGGGGCGAAGGCCGCCACGGGGACGCGGGCGCTCAACGCGATGCCCCCCGGCGTGCCCCCCCGGTGAAAGACGACGATGGCCGTGCTCGCCGCGAAGACATTCAGGCTGCCATCCGCGCAGGGGCGCGCCACGAAGGTGGCGTCAGGCGAGAGGACCGAAGTTTCCGGCGACTGATCGCAGTCCCACTTTGGGTCGCTCGGCTGGAAGCCATTCGAGATGTCCCGTTCGCCCCAGGCCGCGTCATAGCGGGCCAGATAATATGCCCCCTCAAGCTGCGAAAAGCCAAAAGAGATGACGCTCGCATCGGGGCCATTCGCCACCAGGAAGGGGGTGAAGGGTTCGGGGGGCGTGTCGTCCTCGCCCTCATAAAAGGTCAGCGCGTGCGACGCCTGGGGCGTGACGCGCAGGGTGTTGGCGACCGTGCCGCCCCCGCCGCTGCTCGCACACGCCGCCAGCCCCGCCAGCAACGCGACGCAGCCCCACGCCATCAGGCGCTGCACCCAGGGACGTTGGCCGCCGCGCGTCAGTCGCTCGATCGATAGGCTCTGCATCGTTTCACTTCCCCACTGTGCGAATCATCTTTCGTCTCGTAGTGTACGCCTCATGGCTGAAAGATGCCTGAGCAACACATTATGTCCTCACCGGACCATCTGGGGGGGGCACTCGACAAAAGCGTGCGAGAGGGCATACACTAAGGTATCCGTGTGGTGGCTATGATGTGAGGATGAATGATGCAAAAAACCGTAACGATGACCGATGAACCCCTGCATTGGCCCTGGCTCCCCAGCGATATCGCGCCTGCTGGCGAGGAAACGCGCGCGCACAAAAAACCGTTTTGGGGTCGTGTGCCCCTCTGGATCGCCCTGCTGTGGCTGGTAGGCGTCATCACCTTCATCAGCCTGGGTGTCGCCGCCAATGCCCAACTGTACCGCCACCAACTCGGCACCCAGGCGAGTTGGATCGCGCAGGCCAGCCAACAAGAGGCGCGGTGTCTGCAAGCGGCGACGACCGATGCGGCGCGCACCGCCTGTGCCACCACGCTCGCCAACGCCGTGACCGCCCAGCAAGCGCGGTTCGACCACAACGGCGTCGGCTTCGGTGGTCGCAACGCCGCCACGCAGATGCACAGCGCCTTTGACGCGCTCTATGCCGCCGCGTGTGTGGACCCCGCCACCAGCAGCGCCGACAGCCAATGCCTCAGCGCCACTGCGCCCACCCTGCGCACGTGGGCCGAGCAAGAGGCGCGCAACGCCGAGAACTCGTAACGCCGATTGTCCGTGTGCCCCATTCTCGCGACCCCCGCGCGGCGATTGTCAGGCACTTTGTCCCTTTGCGGCAGGGGGGCAAGCATGATATACTGGCCCCGATGAGCCATATTTGGCATTAAGGGAGCTGGCTTGCATGGGCATACGCATTCGATCCGTCACGGTGGGCATCGGTGAGCCACATCCACTGAGCGACGCGGCGCTGGACCGCGCCGTGAAGCTCTTGCAAACGGTAGAACCCCTCTTTCGCAACGCGGGCTTCGAGGTACAGACGCAGCGCATCTCGACGCGGCCCCTTTTCACCGACCGCCTGCACGCGCGCGAAACGGAGATCGTGAATTACGCGGCCAGCTTGCAGGAACGCTGCGAACAGCGGGGCATCCAGTATCTGTCCTTGGGTCCTGTGCTGGCGGATGACCCCAAGTTTCCGGTGGAGCGCATCAATCTGCTGGCCGAGATGCTGGCCCCCAACCCCGCGCTCAACGCCACAGTGCAGCTCGCCTCGAACGCGCATGGACTGCGACTCGAAGCGGCGGTGCCCACCGCACGCGTCATTCGCGCGCTCAGCCAATCCACCACCGACGGCCTCGGCAACATGCGCTTCGCCATGGTGGCGAATTGTCCGCAGCGCGGCCCCTTCTTCCCCGCCGCCTACCATCCTGACAGCGACTGGGGCTTTTCCATTGGCTTGCAGTCGGCCACCCTGGTGCGCGACGCGCTGACCGAGGCCGTGCGCGACTCGAAGCCCGGCCCCGCCGCGCTGGTGCCGCTGGGGCCGCGCCTCATCGCCGCGCTAGAGCGCGATGGGCGCGTCATCAGCGACATCGCCGAGCGCGTCGCCAAGGAACTGCGGTTGCCCTTCAGCGGGATAGACCTTTCCCCCGCGCCCAATGGCGACGAGAGCATCGCCGAGGCCATCGAGGCCGTCGGGCTGGGTAACTTTGGCGAGCCAGGGACGCTGGTGGTGACGGCGGCCATCACCAACGCGCTCAAGAACACCGGCCTCAAGACCTGTGGCTACAACGGCCTCTTTTTGCCCGTCCTCGAGGACGCGGGCATCGTGCGGCGGATGGCGAGCAGCCGCATCGGCATTCCCTCGCTGCTGTTGTACTCCAGCGTGTGCGGGTCGGGCCTCGACACCATCCCCATCCCCGGCGACGCGCCGCTTGAGCGCATCGCGGCGACGCTGCTGGACGTGGCGACCCTCTCGACCCGACTCAACAAACCGCTCTCGGCGCGGCTCTTCCCCATCCCCGGCAAGACCGTCGGCCAGATGACCACCTTCGATTCACCCTGGCTCGTCAATGCCCCGGTGATGGAGATCTAGCCCCACACTCGCACAAACAGCAACCACATCAGCGATCAGAAAAGAGAAGATACCATGCCCCTCTACGAGTTTTATTGCGCGGATTGCGAAGCGAAGTTCGAATTGTTGTCGCCCTTCGCGAAGGTCAGCGCGGGCGATGTCGTCTGTCAGAAATGCCACGGCGCGCATGTGCGCAAACTGCTCTCCGTCTTCGCCGCGCGGCGTGGCGGCGATGGCGAGTTTGGCGACGGCTACGACTTCGAGCCAGCCGGGACGGGTGGCGGCAGTTGCGGCTGTGGCGGCCATTGTAGTTGCGGCGGCCACTGAGACGGGCAAACAGCGCCATCAGATGTCCTCATCGGCAGCGTCACGGCGTGAGATACGCGAGAGCGTTGACATCGTGCCCTGCGGCTGCCGTGCCCATCCGTTGCAAGTCGCCAAACCAGATCTTCCCATCCGGTCCGCTCGTCAGATACGACACGAAATAGGTAAACGCCAGATGCACGTCAGCTAACGTGCCGTCGTCACTGATGCGATAGAAGTGCCAATGTGGCGGCGTCGTCGGGTCGCCAGTGTGGGTGTTCACGGTCGTCGCCCACGCGTGCCCATGCGCGTCGAGCGCGAATCCAAGCACCTGCGAAGCATCGGGCAGAGCTATGTAGGTCGTGTCATGGGTAGCGACCGAATATCGACCAATAAACACGCTATGCTGCTCATCAACAGCGGCAAACCATAATAGGCCCTGTGCATCAAACGCCAGGTGATAGATCGTCTTGGTAAAAGCAATGAAGTTGACCCGCGCATTGACATCGATGCGTCCAATGCGTTTGCCTGAAGCGAACCACAGATGTTGATCTGGCCCAAGCGTCATCCCACTGATCAGCGTCGCATCTGAGGTAAAGGCCCAATGGACATCCCCGCTCGTTGTCAGACGACCGATCAACCCCGACAGCACCTGGATGGTGGGTGTCGACTGATACGCCGTGAACCAGATGGCCCCATCCGGCCCATTCACCAGCGCCACGATGAGGTTGTAGACGTCCGCAGCTTGACGCGCCGGGAAGGGCACCGTGAATTGGTTGAAGCGCCCATCCAGGGACATCCGTTCGATCTCGGAAGTGATGGTAAAGACATCGTGCCCTGCATCGTTCACAAATTTCACATAAGCGAACCAGAGCGCGCCATCGTGACCCATGATAAGCGACGTCACGGTGAAGCTCACCAATGGCGTGCTTTGCCCCTGCACCGACGTGCCGGTAGACCCTGGGATGGCATAGTACGACTGGGTGCCATCAGGGGCGATGCGCCCAATGGCCCAGGCTGGCTGTTGCGCGGCATCCGTATATGTAGCGGTGTACCACCGATAGCCATTTTGTCCGGCGACGATTTGCGAAACAGCGTAGCCTTGTGTTGGAAACACGACAACACCCTGCGCATCAATCGGCTGTGGGGTGGGCCTAAGGGTCGTCGTGTGGCCAACGTTGCTGCTGATGCGCCCATGCGCGACGAAAAAGAGCGCCCCCACCATGATGACCACCAGGGCGGCGGAAGCCGTGACAAACAACCAGCCCCGCGAGCGTGACAATGGGCGGGGAGGCGCTGAAAGGGGACCTGTTTCCATAAACGAATATTCCTCCTGCAAGGGATAGGGCGAAGGATCGATGCGCCCCCCACTCGCCAGCGAGCGGAGGTAGGCGGTGACGGCGGTCGTGGGCAGTGGACGGTCGCGCCAGGCATCGCCCATCGCCGTCAACCGCTCGGTGAGGTCGCCGAGCGACGGATCGGCCTCTGATTCCGCAAAAGGATCGATAGGCATCAGGGCATCCTTTCTGGCAGCAACGGGGCATCCGCAGTGGATGTTTGCAAGAGGTCGCGCAACCGCAGCAATGCCCACCGCAGCCGCGTGCGCACCGTCGCTGGGGGGACATCAAGCGCCGCGCCGATCTCGCTGGCGTCTAGCCCGACCAGATATCGCAACACGACGACGGTGCGGCCTTCGCGGTCAAGTTGGGTCAGGGCATGGTGCAGATCGAGCCATCCGGCATGGTCACTGTCGCCGGGGTCGCTCCCTGGCAACGCCAGCGCGTGTAGGGTGGCTTCGTCGAAGAGCGCGGCGTGGCGCTGGCGGGTGCCAAAGCGGCCACCCAGCCAGTTGTGGCAGACATTCAAGGTGATGCGCAGCAACCAGGCGCGCACGGCCCCGTGGTCGCGGAGCGTCGGCCAGCTCTGCCACGCGCGGATGCATGCCTCTTGTACGGCGTCTTCGGCATCCGCCGCGCCGACCAGGGCCGCCGCCACACGCATCACATCCGCGAGGTGCGGCGTGATGCTAGCGACGAACTGGGCATCATCCATCGGCCCCATCCTTTGCTGGAATGCGCTGCTGCGCTCACCATCAAAGACAGGGCGACTGGGCAAAAGTGTTTCAGCAATGTCACCAACAGCCCTAGCCCGTCGTCTGCAACCCCGCCGCGATGCCATTGATCGTGTGGTGGATCGCGTCCAGCAGGGCGGCGCGGTCGGGCGCGTCGTCGGGCAGGGCGCGGTAGCGTTGCAGCAGCGTGATCTGCGCGATATGCAGCGCGTCCAGGTAGGGGTTGCGCAGGCGGATGCTGCGGGCGAGGGTCGAGGTGCGCTCCAGCAGGGCGGCCTCGCCCGTGACGCGCAGGACGCTCGCCATGCTGCGGTCGTATTCCGCGAAGATGCGGTCGGCGATGGGCGCGTCGTCGGGCGAGGCCAGCGTCAGATAGCGGCGAAAGGTCCGCATATCGGCGATGCCCAGGCTGCGCTGCGCGTTGTCGATGGCGGTGGTGAAGGGTCGCCAGCCCGCGTACATCGCTTGCAGGGTGCCGAGTCCGTCGCGCGCAATGGCGTCGGTCAGCGCGGTGCCCAGGCCATACCAGCCAGGCAGACTCGCCCGCACCTGCGCCCAACTGAATCCCCATGGGATCGCGCGCAGATCGCTCAGCCGTTGGGGCGCGGCACCGCTGCGGCTGACGGGCCGCGACGCGATATTCAGGCTGCTGAGTTCGGTGAAGGGCGTCACCTGGCGAAAGAAGCGCAGGAAGGTCGGCGTGCGGTGCACCAGATCGCCATAGTGCGCCCGCGAATCAACGACCAGCCGCTCTATCGTCGCCAGCCAGGCGGCGTCGGGCACCGCCTCGGGCGTGCCGCGCGCCGAGAGCAGCAGCGCGTTGATGATCTGCTCGAAGTGGCGCTCGGCAATGGCGGGGTGACTGTAGCGGGCAAAGATGACCTCGCCCTGCTCCGTCACCTTCAGCCGGGGGAAGCGTGCATCGGGCGGGCGCGCCTGAATGGCCCGGCCCATCGGCCCGCCGCCACGCCCCACCGCGCCGCCACGCCCATGGAAGATGTCGAGGAGCACGCCCGCGTCCTTGGCCGCCAGCGACAGCTCCTCTTGGGCGCGATAGGTCTGCCAGGTGGCGGCCAGGTACCCAGCGTCCTTGTTGCTGTCAGAGTAGCCGAGCATCACTTGCTGGCGGTCGCCGCGTGCCGCCAGCGCCGCGCGATACGCCGGATTACCGAAGAGATCAGCCATGATCGTGCCACAGCGGCGCAGTTCATCGA
>JBBQSR010000189.1:0-7307 GCA_038234855.1 Ktedonobacterales bacterium
CGCGCCCTGCGGCAGATGCCCCACACCGCCGAGGTGCCCATCATGCTGGTCGGCGACAAAGTCTCGACCCGCGAAAAGATCGCCGGGTTCACCAGCGGCGCGGATGACTTCCTCGTGCGCCCCATCGACGAGCGCCTGATGGCCGCGCGCATCGAGCTGCTCTGGCGCATCAAGCGCATGGAGCAGTTGCGTTAGCTCAGCCCCTTTAGCGCAAGGCCACTAAGCGACCTACAGACCTCGGTTGGGGCTGTAGGTCGTACCATATATAGCCCGCGCTTCGTGGCGAGTGAGTTAGGCAAGCTATCGCAAGCCCATAGATCGGCGGCAGTACGTCCCGTGTGCACCCCGCACCTCTTCAGGCGAGCCTCGTTGCTGACGATGGTTTATCAGTGACGGCGAATGCAGCCTGCATTCCCCATCACTCAGGACGTGCGCGCCCCTCCATCATCACCGGGGCGCGTGGGGTGTGGCACTGCCAGATGGCAGTTTAGGCCGTGCCACACCAGGCAATGTGCGAGACGCGGGCGGGCCGGACGGAAGCCGGAACCCGCGCTCGCCTAGGACGCCGAGGAAATTCCCGGCAGAGGAGGCCAAGGGCCACTATGGGATTCCGCATCAATACCAATGTCAACGCGATTGACACGCAGCGCAACTTGATGATGACCTCGACCAACATGTCGACGACCATGAAGCGCTTGTCTTCGGGTCTGCGCATCAACAGCGCGGCGGATGACGCCGCCGGTCTGGCCATCGCCCAAAAGCTGGGCGCGCAGGTCAACGGCCTCAACCAGGCCGTCCGCAACGCCCAAGACGGCATCTCGCTCGTCCAGACCGCTGAAGGCGCGTTGAACGAGACGCAGTCGATCTTGCAGCGCATGCGCACCCTGGCGGTGCAGTCGGCGAACGACACCAACACCCAGACGGACCGCACGGCCATCCAGTCCGAGATGAATCAGCTCGCCACCGAAGTCTCGCGCATCTCGAACACGACCTCATTCAATACGAAGAACCTGCTGGCGGGCGGCTTCGCCAACCAGTCGCTGGCCATCGGCGCCAACAAGGGCGAGACGATGAGCTTTGGCATCGGTGCCATGGATGCCGCCTCGCTGGGCGTCGCCGCGAATGGTGCCAATGTCAGCGCCACCAACAACCTGGCCAACATCACCACCGTCGCGAATGTCGGCGCGGGCTACAAGAATGGCGTCAGCTACAACGTGAAGTCGCAGTCGCTGACCACGGGCCAACTGGCCGACGCCACGGGCGCGCAAAACAAGGGCGTGACGCAGGGCCAAAACATCGGCAACGAGGCGCTGAACTTCGAGGGTGCCTTCGCTGGTACCGCCTCCACCAACTACACGGTGCGCGTCAGTGGCGTCGATGCCTCGAAGCAAAACATCTCGCAGATCCAGTATTCGACGGATGGTGGTTCGACCTGGGCGACGGCCAATGGCCAGCTCCAGAACAACAACATCTACACCTTCAACGCCGCCACGTCGAGCGCCAGCCCCACCACGGATAGCGGCCTGACGCTCAACTTCGCGTTGCCCGCCTCGGGCGCGGTGAACCCCGCCATCGGCGACCAGTTCACATTCACCGCGAATAACGCGGCGGCTGTCACGGCGAACGGTGTCGTCGGTACCCAGACCGGTGGTGGTAACACCGCTGGTACCATCACTAACACGGGCGCGGGTGCCGCCGGTAACTACACTGGCAGCGCATCGGGTGTGGTGAATATCACCGCCGTCACGAGTGCCGCCACCGTCACGGCGGTCAACGTGCAGATCGGCAGCACGTCCTACGCGCTGGATGCGAAGAATTTCGCCTTCACCGCCGCCACGGGTCTCTCGGTCAACTTCCAGGGCATGAACTTCTATGCCGCTGGTTCGACCATCGCCTCTGTTGGTACGTTCACCTTCAACAATGTGGCCACGGTCACGGGTCTGAGCGCCTCCACCAATGTTGCCACGCCCCTGACGGGCACGGCGGCGACGGCCAACTCGCAGCTTTCCAACTATAGCGCGGCGGCCACCTACACCTCGAAAGCCCTCGGTACGGCGGTCAGCACGAACTCGGGCCTGAACGTCACCGTCTCGGGCAAGTACACGGGCCAGAGCGGCGTCATCCAGCTCACGAACTCGGCAGCGAGTTTCGCCTCTGGTACGTTGACGGCCAAGCTGATCACGTCGAGCAGCGTCACGAACATCACGGCGGCAGTCACCGCTGGTGCTGCGAACTACCAAACTGGTGTTGTTGGCGCAGCCGCCAACGGGTTCGTCCAGTTCACATATGGTGGCGCGACCTTCAACGTCCAAGGCACGGGCGCCACGGGTCTGAATGCCGCCGCGACGGCGGGCGACATGATCCAGTTGACCGTGAACAACAACGGTGACATCACCGCTGCCACCACGACCAACGCGGGGGCTTCCACCGCCGTTTCGACGGGCACCAACACCGGCAACGAAGTGCTGAACGCGGCGGGCGCGTACACGGGCACGGCCACGACGCCCTACGTCGTCAAAGCGACGTCGGTCAGCGGCAACCAGGTGACGGGCGCGCAGTTCTCGACGGATGGCGGCACGACCTGGGCCAACGCCTCGGCGACGCAGCTTTCCAATGGCAGCTACACCTTCGCGGTGCAGCAGCGGTCCAGCGGCGGCACCACCGGCTCTGGCGGTGACAGCGGCCTGACGTTCTCCTTCACCCCCCCGACGAACGGCATCAACCCGCAGGTGGGTGACAGCTTCAACTTCATGGCCAACGCGGGCACGCAGGTCGCGGCGGGCACGGCGGCGACGACGACGCTGGTCGGTGTGGTGGTGACGCCCTCGACCATCGCGGCCACGGTCAGCGGCTCGTACAACGGCGCATACAACGGCGCGGTGCAGATCAATGCGGGTGCCAGTGCTGCTGGTCTCGTGACGGTCAACTCCGTCAAGATCGGCAACACCACGCTCGACGCGACGCAGTACAACGTGAGCGGCAGTGGTACCACGTCAGCCACGGTCAGCTTCATGGGCATGAACTACACGCTCGCGGGCACGGCAGTGACCAATGCTGCGGTGTACAACATCGGCGGTCAGACGCTGGTGGCGGGTAGCAATGGTATGAGCGCCAACCAGTCTGGCACGGCGTCGGTCAATGTGGGCAACAAAGTCGCGACGACGGCAGCCAGCACCATCGCCACGGCGACCCAGGTGGGCTCTGGCGCGGCTGGCCTTGGCCCTGGACAAATCATCCTCGACTTGAAGGACTATGGCTCTGGCGGTACGGCGGCTGGTGTCGTCGGCATCAACAATGTCGCCTGGATGCCCACCAGCAACATCACGGCGAATGCCTTTGGTGCCTCGGGTACCGCGACCGCGACCGACTTCAACTACGTGTCGGCTGGCGCGAAGGATGTCTACACGGCGGGTGCCACGTATGGCGGCTCGCTGAGTGTCACCGGCGCGGATAGCAACACCTACAAGCTCGTCGTCTCGAACGCGACCAGCTCGGGTGCGACGGTGTCGATCCAAAACGCGACCAATACGGTCACGTATGGCACGTACAACGTCAAGATCAGCGGCACGGCCACGGCGGATGACATGATCGCGTTGAACATCAACTCGAACAATGTGCAGACGGCGGGCGGCCAGAATGTCGGCGCTGAGACGGCGGCGGTGAGCGGCACCTACACGGGTTCCGCGAACCAGCAGTACGGCGTCAAAGTCGCCCAGGTCGATGCCAATGGCAACGTCAGCCAGATCCAGGTGTCGACGGACGGCGGCAACACGTATGGCAGTGCCATCTCGGCCAGCGCCCCGTACTCGAATCCCTCGGGCTTCGGCACGGTGACGAGCTTCAACGTGGGCCAAGGCCTGACGGTCAGCCTGACCCCCGGCCAGTTCGACCAGAACAAGGCCACGGTTGGCGACAGCTTCAGCTTCTTGGCGACGGCCTCGGCGGCCAACGGGGGCACGGGCGCGGGCCTGGTGCAACTGCAAACCACCGATGCCACGCTGGGCACCATCAACCTGGGCGCGGCCCAACTCATCCAGCAGAATCAAACGTCGGCCACGGTCGGCGCGAGCAACATGCAGATGAATCTGGCCTTCGGTGCGCTGGGCACCTCGGGCGGCTTGCAGGCGGGCAACACGACGGTCACGTCGGCGGCGTCGCAGTCGGCAGCCATCGGGGCCAATGACACCGTCACGTCGCAGGCCACGGCCTTCGCGGGCCTGGATGTCACATCGCAGCAAAACGCGCAATCGGCCATCAGTGTCATTGACTCGGCGATCAACACCGTGTCACTGGCCCGCGCGCAGATGGGTGCCATCCAGAACCGCTTGCAGCACACGATCAACAACCTGTCCGTTGGTTCCGAGAACCTGAACGCCGCACAGTCGCGCATCCAAGACGTGGATGTCGCCGCTGAAACGGTGAACATGACGAAGAACCAGATCCTCGAACAGGCCGGCATCTCGGTGTTGTCGCAGGCCAACCAGCAGCCGCAGATGGTGCTGAAGCTCCTGCAATAGTAGGGGTAACGGCGTCCTGACGCAGCCGGGGCCACGGATCAGATGATCCGTGGCCCCATGGTGTTTTGGTCGTTACGGTGTGGCTAACTCGCTGACGCGGGCGGTGGCAATCCACCTTCCAGATGGACCACGCGCGCGGTCAATTCGTTGATCTTCTCATCCAGTGCAGCGAATCCAGCGCGCATCTCTTGCCGCATATCCTGCGCCTTTTGCCGCGATTCTTGCCGCGACTCGCTGATACTTTGCTGAATCTTGAGCAACGTATCAATGATGAACTTCTGGTTCGCTTCCAGTGCCTCGACGCGGCGCAGCAGCGCATCGTCGCGCGCTTGCGCTTCAGCGAAGCCCACGCGCATCAGCACCGCCAACGCTTCGTCGTTGCCGCGCGCATACTCGACAAACTTGGTATGCACCCGATCAAGGACGAGGCTGAGGTCACGTGCATAGACAGGTGGCTGGGGTTGGGGGGTTGCCGTCTGAGCTGCTCCTTTCACCCTTCACAGCGACTCTAGCAGATGCCGTTCGAAAATTCTCCCATGCATTGCATTATGAATCTCGGAAGCTTTCAACTCATGCTACAATTTATCTTGAGCGAGATCATTTTCATAAGGACATCTCCCCATGGTACGCTTTTTGACGGCGGGCGAATCGCACGGCCCCGCGCTGACGGTCATCATCGAGGGCATTCCGGCGGCGTTGCCCTTTGACCAGGCGGCGCTGGATGCGCAGTTGAGCCGACGGCAGGGTGGCTATGGCCGTGGGGCGCGCATGCGGATGGAACAAGACCGCGCCGAGGTGCAGTCGGGCATTCGCCATGGGCTGACGCTGGGGTCGCCCATCACCCTGCGCATCGCCAACAAAGACTGGGCGAACTGGCAAGAGCGCATGAGCGTCGCCCCCATCGATCAGCCGCCCGAGGCGGTGACGCGCGTGCGCCCCGGCCATGCCGACTTCACCGGCGCGCTGAAGTTTCACCAAACCGATGTGCGCAACGTCATCGAGCGGTCGAGTTCGCGCGAGACGGCGGCGCGCGTCGCCGTCGGTGGGGTGTGCTGCCAGTTGCTCGCGCAGTTCGGCATCGAGATTCACAGCCATGTGCTCAGCATCGGGTCGGTGGGTGACGCAGAGGCACCGCGCGACCTCACCGCCGCTGGCTGGGATGACGCCTTTTGGGAGCGCGTCGAGGCATCGCCCGTTCGCTGCGCCGACCCCGCGCTGACCGATGCGATGGTCGAGTTCATCAAGGCGACGGGCAAGGCGGGCGACACGGCGGGCGGCGTCTTTGAGGTCGTGGTGACGGGCGTGCCCGCCGGGCTGGGGACCTATTCGCAGTGGGACCGTCGCCTGGGCGCGCGGCTGGCGTTGGCGCTGATGAGCATCCCCTCGGCGAAGGGCGTCGAGATCGGCGCGGGCTTTGGCGCGGCGCGGGTGCTGGGTTCACAGACCCATGATGTGCTGCGCCACGACACCGACGGCGGCTGGTCGCACCTGACCAACAACGCGGGCGGCATGGAGGGCGGCATCAGCAACGGCGAACCCATCGTGGCGCGCGTCGCCCTCAAGCCCATCCCCACGCTGGCGCATCCGCTGCCGTCGGTCGATCTAGCGACGGGGGCCAACATCGACGCCACGCGCTATGAGCGCAGCGATGTCTGTGTCGTGCCCGCTGGCGGCGTCGTCGGCGAGGCGATGGTCGCCATCATCCTGGCCGATGTGCTGCTGGAAACCTATGGCGGCGACAGCTTGCCCGAGATACGCGCCCACTACGACGCTACACGGGCCTTGCAGGCGGAGATCGGCGCGTCGTCCGACGCCGAGTGAGGCGTCGCTGAGCGCCGCGTGGGCGAAACTATCCAGCACTCAGCGACGGCGGCGCGCTATTCCCCCGCGACCTCGGCCACCGTGGGCCGGGCGCGTGGCGCACGCAGCGTCATATTCGTCACCAGCACGATGCTGGCGAAGATCGTCGCCGCCCCCGCGACCGTCGCCAGCGTGAGGGATTCGCGCAGCAGCAGCGCGCCCCAGAGGATGCCAAAGACCGGCACCAGCAGCGTCACCACCAGGGTGTTGGTCGCGCCCACCTGCGCGATGAGCCGGAAGTACAACAGATACGCCAGCGCCGTGCAGAGCACGCCCAGCCCCAGCACCGCGCCCCACACCGTCGGTGACGGCCACTGCGCGGGGACGTGCGTCGCCGCGAAGGGCAGCAGCACGAGCGTCGTGCTCATCTGCTGGCCAAAGCTCACCTGCAACGGTGGCACCCCACGAAAGTTGCGTGCCGCGTAGATGCCACCGAAGCCATAACTGAACGCCCCCGCGAGCGACGCCCCCACCGACAGCAGCACCAGCGCGTCCAGTCGCTGCGCCGTCAACCCCACGAGAATGGCGACGCCGACGACGCCCATCGCCAAGCCCCCCAGCTTTTTGAGCGAGATGGGGTCTCGCAGCCACAGAGCGGCGATGATGACCGAAAACATCGGCGTTGTCGCGTTGAGGATCGCCCCATACGACGCCGTCAGCCGCAACTCCGCGAAGGCGATGAGGGTGAAGGGCAGCGCGGCGTTGAAGATCCCCAACATCAGGAATTGCCGCCAGTGCGTGCGCAAGGGGAAACGCTGGCGGCTCAGCAGCAGCACCGCGCCCAGCACCACCGCCGCGCTGGCGACGCGTAGCTCGACCAGCAGGAATGGCCCCAGCGCCCCCACCGCCAACCGAATGAAGAAAAACGACCCACCCCATATTGCACCCAACACCAGCAACAACACGACGCTATTCCGACGCATCACACAC
>JBBQSR010000190.1:0-7305 GCA_038234855.1 Ktedonobacterales bacterium
CATAGCCCAGGTCGCGCAGCTCCGTGAACCACTGCCGTTGCACCAACTGATGCGCGCCGCCTTGCAGCGCCTCGTCATAGCCATTCAGTAAGACGCCGCCGGGGCGCAGCACGCGCAGTGCCTCGCTGATGGCGTCGCGCCAGTTGGGGATGAGGTGCAGCACGTGCACCATCACCGCCACGTCGAAAGTCGCATCGTGGTAGGGCAACTGCGTCACATCGCCCTGGCGCAGATCGGCATGCAGCACCGCCTGGGGGTGCGCCTCGCCGTAGACGATCAGCTTTTGCCGCAGCAGCGCCATCATCTTTTCGGAAAGGTCGATGCCCGAATAGTCATAGCCGCGCGTGATCAGGGGGAAGGCGATGCGGCCCGTGCCGATGCCCATTTCGAGGAAGCGGGTGGTGGACGTCGCTCCAGCGGCGGCGATGATGGCCTCTGCTACGCCCTGCTCGACGCCCGGCGGGTAGCCCCGCGTCGCGTCATAATACGCCGTCGCGCGGTCGAAGGATAACGACATGCGGGGGGACCTCCTGGGGGGTGAACAGCCAATCCAACAGCGTTTCATGGCGGGGGCGCATCGTCTCTTGTCATTTTACCAGCGGGTTCCCGCGCACCGCCAGGGGCAAGGTAAAGGAAAAGACGCTCCCCCGCCCCAATTGGCTTTCGACCCAGATCTGCCCATGGTGCGCCTCGACGATGTAGCGGGCGATGGCCAACCCCAGCCCCGTCCCGGTGGAATGCCCCACCGTCGCGCCCGTGCGCGGTGGCGCGGTGGACTGCTCGCGCACCGGCAGCCCAAACGCCTTGAAGAAGCGTTCAAAGACGCGTGGCAGGTCGTCCTCGCTGATTCCCACCCCCGTGTCGCACACCTGCACCAGCACCATCGGCTCCATCACCAGCGGCTCGGTCATGGGCAGTAGTGGCGCGTGGGGACGGCTGCCCGTCGCCAACGTCACCCGGTGATCATGGGGCAGCACCAGATCCGCCGTCAGGGCGATCTGCCCGCCATCGGGGGTGAACTTGATGGCGTTGTGGATGAGGTTGATCAACACCTGACCCACGCGCTCGGCATCAGCCTGGACCTCCGCGAGGTGATGGGGGGCCTCGACCGAGATGGTGATGCTGCGTTCCTCGGCCAGCGGCAGCATGCGATCCGCCGCCACCTCTAGCACGCCCGCGATGTCGGTCGGCTCGGTCTGCAAGTTGATGCGCCCCGATTCGATGCGGCTGAGTTCCAGCAGGTCATCGACCAGGCCGGTGAGGTGGTCGACCTCCACCGAGATGCGCCCGCTCATCGCCAGCGCCTCGGCGGGATCATCCGTCACCGCGTCGCCCAGCGTCTCGGCCAGCAGCTTGACCGAGGTCAGCGGCGTCCGCAATTCATGCGACACCGAGGCGACGAAATCTTTGCGGACGTTTTCGAGGTAGCGCAGCTTCGTCTCGTCATCGATGAAAAGCAGCAGATGCGACACCTTGGTCGTGTCATCGGGCGCGTCGGGGCCGGGGAGGCTGAGCGGTTGCACCGTCACATGCCACGTCTCGCGTTCCGCCGAGCGCGAGATGGTACGCTCCTGCGGGGCGCCGCTGGCGGCGGCGGCGATGAGCATCTGAGTCGTCTCGTAGTCTTGGATCGCCTTCGCCAACACCTGGCCGATCAAACGGTCTCGCGGCAGCTCGACCATATATTGTGCCGCGCGATTGGCATGCAAGATCACCCGGTCGGCGGTGGTCAGAAAGACCGGGCTAGGGATGGCCTCGATGAGGGCACGCAACGCGCGCTCGACCTCATTCGTGGTGGCGAGCGGTTGGCCCGCCGCGTCGGCGGCCTCGCCCAGCAGTGCCTCGGCCAGCGCATGCTCACGCCAGCCATACCATAGCCCTCCGAGAGCCGCCAACACGCAGATGAAAAGGATGATCGGCATCGAGTGTGATCCTTCTATTGATGACATTACAGCATAACACATTCATAGAATGGCAGGGAATTGTTAGCAGACGGTTAGGCGGCAGCGAGATTTGGCACCTCAGCCGTGCAGATAACCTAACTTTAACATTGATAACAGATACTTAACACTGGGAGTTTACGATAATACACGGTCGTGCGGAGCACTCGACACACTGAGCGGTTTTCGCACCCAAGCATTATCGTCGTAGATTTCCCACATCCATACGGAGGAACCATGTCCCCTAAGGCATTCAACCATTTCGGTCGCAAGATGCTCGGCCTGGGCGCTGTCGCGCTCTCGCTGTCGGTCGCGGCCTGCGGCTCGTCTTCCACGGCGTCGTCCACCACCACCACCCCCTCCACGACGGTCCCCACCTGCACCGTTGCGGCTGCTGACCTGAGCTTGGGCGCGGGCGGCACGTCTGCTGCCACGGCGGCGTCCATCACGGGCAGCAAGACGTTGAAGATCGACGGTTCTACGGCGCTCGCGCCGCTCTTCCAATCGGCCCAGGCCGCTTTTGATAAAGCGAACAGCACGACGACAACCATCACGCCGAACGGTTCGGGCACGGGCCTGAAAGATGTCGCGTCGGGTGCCGTCGATATTGGCATGTCAGATGTCTTCGCCTCTGAGAAGGCTGTCACCGGCCTGACCGACAATCAGGTTGGCGCGGTCATTTTCTCGCTGGTGGTGAGCTCGGACCTGCAAGGCAAGATCACGAATCTGACTTCACAGCAGATCAAGGATATCTACGCGGGCAACACGACCAATTGGAGCAAGGTGGGTGGGCCAGATGAACCCATAACGGTGATCGTCCGCACGGCTGGTTCTGGCACGCGCTCCACGTTTGATCGCTATGTGATCGGTGACCCCACTACGAAGAGCGATCAGCCGGTGACCGCGCTCAGTGCGGACAAGACGGGTGATGTCGTCACCGCAGTGACGGGCCATCCCGGCTCCATAGCCTATGTTGCGACTACCTTCGTGCTGAACGAGACCCAGAAGGCCGCGCTGAACCCGATCTGCATCGACGGCAACAAGCCGACGCAGGCCGATGTGAATGGTGGCAAGTACCAGTTCTGGAGCTTCGAGCACGCCTACACGAAGACGGGTGGCCCTGCCGAAGCTGCTGGTAGCGCCGCGCAGGCCTTCCTGACCTACGTGAAGGGCAATGATTTCCAGTCGATGGATCTGCCTCGCTTGGGCTTCCTGACGGTCACGTCTATCCCGGCGGCAGTCGCGACGACGCACCAAGTCAAGTAATGTTCGCTGCTGAAGGGTAGCTCCACTAGCGAGGGCGATGTACCTAACCATAAAGTAGGTACATCGCCTTTCTGAGCAAATGGTTAGAGAGGAAACGGCATGGCGAGTGTCAGCCTTCCCAAGCAACGCACGGCGCGCACCAGCAGTAAGGTTTGGGACCTTGCAGGCAACATCGGCGTCCTCATTATGGGGTCGATCGTTGTGCTGATCGTCGCGACCATTTTCATCTTCGTTGGTTCCCAGGCATTCCAAACGTTTACAGTCGATCATATCTCGCCGGGCACGTTTTTCTTCTCGAAAGATTGGCTCTATTCCCAAGGAACGCTGGTACTGACGGTGGGGTCGATCTCACTCGTGGTGCTGGGGTTATTGATTGCCGTCCCCTTCTCCGTCGGCATCGCCTTCTTCATCACCGAGTTGGCACCTCCGTGGTTAGGTCGCATCCTTCGCAGCATCGTTGAACTCTTTTTGGGCATCCCATCGATCATCTTTGGCTTGCTGGGTGTGGCCATCGTCATTCCCCTGATCAAAAACATCATCAACTCAATAACCGGAGATAAGTACTTCACTACGGGTGATGGCATCTTCGCGGCGGCGTTCATCGTCGCTTTTATGGTGTTGCCAACCATCACCACTATCTCGGTTGATGCCATCGCCGCCATCCCGCGCGAACTGCGTGAAGGCTCTTTGGCGTTAGGTGCCACCCGCTGGCAAACCATCTTAAAGACGCTGCTGCCCGCGAGTTTATCCGGCATCATGACAGGCGTCATCCTGGGAGCCGCGCGCATTATCGGCGAAACCATCGCGGTTGCGCTCGTCATCGGTGGTTCGCCACAGATCTTCGGCGTCGACCACTTGAAGAGTGGGCAACTCTTCATCGGCACGACCAGCGTCATGACAACCCAGATCTTCCACGACTTTCCCAACCAGGCGAAGGGTGGCCCCATTCTCGATTCGCTCTGGACGTTGTCATTTCTCTTGTTGTCAATCTCGGCACTCTTGGTCTTTATCAGCCGCGCCGTCACCGCTAGGAGCGTGTATAAATGAGTGCGAGCAGCATCGCCACCATCAAGACCATCGAAGCGCGCGCGAAAATCGCCGCAAACCGTCGGGCACGCGCACGGATATATGACCGGATTGCCACAGGAACGTTGTGGGGGCTAGCAGGGATCATCACGATCGTCTTCCTGTACATCGTGACCTATATCATTTCCAAGGGTCTGCCGTTCATCTCACGGGATTTCTTTACCAGTGGTAACCCCGCTGTTGGCATCGCCGCGCAGTTGTTCAACACGTTCTATCTCCTCATTCTGTCGCTGTTGATCATGATCCCCGTTGGCCTTGGCGCGGCCATTTACACTTCGGAATATGCGCGGAATCAGCGGTTCCTCCGTGTTTTGCGCTTCGCCGTTGAGACGCTGACCAGCGCGCCGTCCTTGCTCATCGGCTTGTTCGGCTTCCTCTTCTTCGTAGCCAACATCAAGATCTTCAGTGTTGGCCCCATCACCGTGCATGGCATGGGGCTGCAATTCAGTCGCATATCGGGTGCCCTCGCCCTCGCGGTGCTGAATGTGCCTTGGCTCCTTCGCACTTCCGAGGACGCCTTGCGGGCTGTGCCTGGATCGTTGCGAGAAGCAAGTCTTGCGGCGGGAGCGACAAAATGGCAGACGACCTTTCGCGTCGTTATCCCTGCGGCCATCCCAGGACTCGTGACCAGCATCCTCATCACCTCTGGGCGTGTCATTGGCGAGACCGCTGCGCTCATCTTCACCGCTGGCGCTGGCGGTTCGGTCAAAGACGCCTTTAACTTCGGCCTAGATCGCCCAGGTGAAACGTTGGCCTACCATGCCTACTCCCTTTACTCGGAACCATCTACCAATTCGGAGGGGCTGCGCGCTGGCACGTCACTGGTGCTGATTGTCTTGGTACTCGTCATCAATATCGGTGCCCGTGTGCTGGGTAGCTTCCTCAACAACCGTTTTGCTGGCCGCCGCGCCTGATCGCACCCGAAAGGATACCTCTTTCCCCATGGCAACCAACAACTTCACCCGCATCGAAGAGGATGTGCTCGAAACCTCGGCCAACAATCAGACCCAGATGACTCGGCCTCAGGGCGAGATAGAGTTGGAGACGTTCGACCTGAATGTTTTTTATGGCCAAAAGCACGCCATCAAGAACGTCAGCTTGCCCATCCCCAAGAATCAAGTGACGGCCTTCATGGGACCGTCGGGGTGCGGCAAATCGACCTTTTTGCGCGCGCTGAACCGCATGCACGACCTGACCCCCGGCACGAAAGTGACGGGCAAGGCGATCTTTGAGGGCGAAAACATCGTTGACCCCAAGACGGATGTGGTAGCGTTGCGCCAGCGCATCGGCATGGTCTTCCAGCGCCCCAACCCCTTCCCCAAGTCGATCTTTGACAACATCGCGTATGGACTGAAGATCATGGGCGGCATGAGCCGCAGCGAGATCCAGGGCCGCGTCGAAACCAGCCTGCGGGGCGCGGCGCTGTGGGACGAAGTGAAGGATCGGCTGAACCAGAGCGCGCTGGGCCTGTCGGGCGGCCAGCAACAGCGCCTGTGCATCGCCCGCGCGCTGGCCGTCGAGCCAGAGTTGCTGCTGATGGACGAACCTGCCTCGGCCCTTGACCCCATTGCTACATTAAAGATTGAAGATCTAGTGCGCGAGTTGAAGCAAAAGTACACTATCGCCATCGTCACGCACAACCTGCAACAGGCGGGGCGCATCTCGCAGTACACCGGCTTCTTCCTGACGGGCGCGCTGATCGAATATGGGCCGACGACGGATATCTTTGAGCGCCCACGTGACAAGCGTACCGAGGACTTCATCACGGGCCGCTTCGGCTAGGCCCACCCACGCGCGCAAGGAATGCACAGGAGCAGATGCTGTGATACGGGACGGGCTTTCGACGGAGGTTCAGCGCATCGAGGAAACGTTGATGCAAATGGCGGTCTTCGTCGAGGAATTGATCGCGCGGTCGATGGACGCGATGGCGCGCGGCGATGACCGACTAGCGGATGAGATCATCGCCAACGACCGGACGGCGGATGACATGCGCGCCCAGGTGCGGCAGCGGGTCATCCAGACCATCGAGCATTGGGCACCGGTCGGCCCGCCCCTGCGCAAGATCATCGCGTTCCAGCTCATCGCGGACGAACTGGAACGCATCGGCGACTACGCGGTGCATGTGGCACGCAACGCGCGGGTGGCCTATCGCACCATGCCGCTCGCCATCATCGGCGAGATGAGCGTGATGGCCCGCCTGGTGCGCCAGCAGATGCGCGAGGGCGTGCGGGCGCTGGCACTGGCCGACGAAGACGCCGCCCGCCAGGTCTGCGCGCTGGATGCCGAGATCGACCGCTATCACTGGAAATTGCTGACCCTGGTGCAGGACCACATGCGCGCCCAGCCCGACGATGTGCTGGTCGCCGCGCAGTTGCTTTTCGCCATCCGCGACATGGAACGCGTCGGCGACCGCATCTCGAACATCTGCGAAGACGTCATCTATATCATTACGGGGAACCACGAAAAGCTCAATTGAGTAAGGCGCGGTGCTGCATGGCGAACACCATCCTCTTGGTGGAAGACGAACCGAACCTGCGCGATACGTTGGCGTATCGTCTGCGGCACGAGGGCTATAGCGTCATCACCGCCGCCGATGGTCCCAAGGCCATCGAGGCTGCCCACAAGACGCATCCCAACCTCGTCGTGCTCGACCTGATGTTGCCCGGCCTGGACGGTCTAGAGGTCTGCAAGCAACTGCGCGCCAGCCCCGACACCACCGCGACGCCCATCATCATGCTCACCGCGCGGGTCGAGGAAAGCGACAAGATCCTGGGGCTGGAACTCGGCGCGGATGACTACGTCACCAAGCCCTTCAGTTGGCCCGAACTGCGGGCGCGCATCCGTTCGCAACTGCGCCGCGTCGAGCAGGGCACGACTGATGGCACCGCGCCCCCCAGCCGCCAGGGCGTCATCGAGAACGATCCCCTGCGCATCGACCTGGACCGCCGCCAGGTGTGGCTGGACGGCGTGGAACTGGACCTCGCCACCCACCTCTTCGATCTGCTGGTCTATC
>JBBQSR010000191.1:0-7288 GCA_038234855.1 Ktedonobacterales bacterium
TTCCCAGCCGCCGTGAGGGGCATCCAAACATCCATTTCGCTTAGGCGTACGATTCCGACGATCAGGAGAGCTCACTCCTGGGCAATCCACGGAAACCGTTCAGCACGTGTACGACGCTTCTTTTCCCATCCTGCTTGGTCAGCAACTGCAGTTGAGGGTAATTCGGGGCCAAAGTGTGCGCATTGATGTGTGGTTAATTAGTTATATGGTACATAGTATCCTATCGTCAGGATCGCACTGGGAGGCCATATGATGCTGCCACGATCCCCGAGCTGATGACCGCGATGAACGGGATCGTCAGCGCCACTCGCGCGCATTCCCATCAGCCAGGCAACCGCGAGCAGCACCACAGGTTGGACTACGACGACCAATGTTGTTCCCAGCGTCATGCCCAAGATGAACGCTGACCGGTGCCTCGGCGTGACCCGCCAGCGGTCGATCACCCCGGCCTTGAGGTCTGCGAGCTGCCCCAGTCCTGCGAACGCTTCGCTAAGGAGTGCCAAGATCACCAGCAGGCCCGGCGTAAAGAATGTCAACGCTCCCGCTGTTCCGACACCAGCGGCCCCTGGACCACGCTCGCGACCGAAACAAATTTCACTACGCCCTCGGCCACTGCCGCTGCCTCACTCTGGGTGGGCGCACAAAGTTATCGGTATGTGCGCGTCAACGTCACCGCCGCGAACACAGATGGCGCGAAGTACTACGTCCAACTCGCTGAGCTTGCGGTGCGCTAAGGTGTAACACCCATAATCAAGGGCAACAGGCACATCCACATAACCGAGAGTTCAGGTATTCCGATAACTCTCGGTTCGCGCGTATATTGTGAAAGCCTAGCAATGACTTGTTTCGGCTAAAATCGTAGGACTGAAGGAAGGGGCATGGCAAGCGATAACCATGGCAATAGATGATGACGTGATCGGGGTGCACCTGACCAGCGGACCACAAGATTGGCAGATCATCCAACAAGACCCCCACGGTCAGGGCACCCTCGCCCTGGAAGGGGAATGGCGAAGTGAGGTGCCCGGCGTCGTCGAGGCGCGCCTGGTCAGCGAGAGCACCGGCATGCCCGTGACCCACGCGCTAGACTGGCAGCGTGCCACGATGCGCGCCAACACCACCTGGCAACTCACCCTCACGCACATTCCCGCTGGGGGCCTCTATTAGCTTGCCGTCGAACCCACACCGACGAACCGCCAATTATGGAAATTGGCAGGTGAAGGCTTGCTGCCAGAAAAATCAAGAGATGAGGGCGTCACATTGACCGTCTGAACCCCCGGTTTCTCCCCTCACCACGCCGACAACCACCAATTTGTCACATTGACAGTCGCTTCGTGTTGGTTCGATGGCAAGCTTAGGCGGGGTCAGCCGCGCTCAGCACCGACCGCCGCAGCGTTTTATCGGGCCAGATGTCGAGGGCGCGACCAAAGCAGACCATGCAATAGTCACCCTCGGCCTCGGGGTCATCGCCTGAGCCAAAGTAGGTGAGCGTGTGTGGATCGCACGCCTGGTGGCCGCATTTGCGCGTCTGCACGCCGACGCGGTGCGGCAGTGCATGCGCGAATTGGTCGATATGACAGTCGGGCAACTGCTGTTGGGTGTCATCAGCGAACATGGGCGAAAGCTCCTCGGGCGAAATGCGGCGACGTGGGCAATCATGCCACGCGCCACCGCATTCATCGTAGCCAACAAGGTAGGCCAGCGTCAAATCTCCTGCGACGCGGCAGCGGTGGGCAGCTTGCCCGGCCACCAGTTGGCCTTGCCCAGCAGCACGACCACGCCTGGCACCAACAGGCCACGCACCACGAAGGTATCGAGCAGCACGCCGACCGCCACGGCGGTGCCAAAGTCTGACAGCGTGCGCAGGGGCAGCGTCGTCAGCACCAGGAAGGTGCCCGCCAAGATGAGGCCCGCCGAGGTGATGACGCCACCCGTCCGGCTGACCGCCACCTGCGTGCCCTCACGCAGCCCTCGCTTCGCCGCCTCTTCGCGCACCCGCGACATCAGGAAGATCGTGTAATCTGCCCCCAACGCGACCAGGAAGATGAAGGTATAGAGCGGCGTCGCATACGACACCCCCTCCTCCCCCTGGATGCGCGTGAAAAGCAGCGACGAGATGCCCAGCGCCGCGAAGTAGTTCAGCGTCACGGCGGCCAGCAGATAGAGCGGCGCGACGACGCTGCGCAGCAGCAGCCCCAGGACGATGGCGACCAGCAGCAGCACCAATGGCACGATCAAGCGCGTGTCGCGCGTGCTGGCCGCGCGGGTGTCGGCCAGTTGTGGCGTCACCCCGCTGAGCTGCACCGAGGCGACATCTGCGCTCAGCCCGGCATCCGTGGCGGCGGTGCGGGCGGCGGCGCGAATCGGGGTCATCGCGTCGAGGGCGGCGGCGCTGTACGGGTCTAGCCGCAATGTCACCGAGAGGACGGCGGTGTGGCTATCATTCGCGATGGATGACACCGTCGCCGCGTACAGCCCCACGACCGCCGGATCGACCGTGCCGCCTGGTGCCCCCCCCGTGCCACCACTGGGGACGCCCTGCCCGCTGCGAATGGCGTCTTTGAGGGCCTGGGGCAACCGCGCGAAGTCTTGCTGGAGCGTCGCGGGATCGATCGTGGGCGCGTTGCCATCGGGCCGCGTCGGCCCCGTCACCCCCGCGACGGTGGGCTGCGCCGCGACCGCCTGCGTGATGCGGTCCAGCGCGACCAGTTGCCCATAGGCATCACCGCCATTTTTCCAATGGATGACGACGCTAAAGGGCGCTAGCGTCCCCGGCGCGAAATGCTTCGCCAGCAGTTTGTAGCCATCCGTCGACGGCGTGGGGTTGCGAAGGTCCGTCAGCGAATTGAAATCGGGGCGCACGCCGAGATTACCCAGTGCCAACACCCCCAGGAAGATCAAGCTCCCCGCGACCGACCAGACCGGACGCCGCACGACGAAGCGCGCGATGCGGCCCCAAAAGCCGCGCTCCGGCGTCACCGCCTCGGTCGCGCGCTCCGCCGTCGTCTGCAAGCGCGGAATGAAAGGCCAGAACGCCGCGTTGCCCAGCACGCTGAGGATGGCGGGCACCAGCGTCAGCCCGGCCAGCAACATCACCGCGACAGCGATCGCTAGCACCAGGCCCAACGAACTATACAGCCCTAGCACCGCCAGCACCAGCGTCAACAGGCCCAAGATGACCGTGCCCGCGCTGCTGGTGATGGCCTCGCCCACGCCACGCATCGTCGTTTGCAGCGCGACTTGGCGGTCTGGCTCGTGGCGCAGTTCCTCGCGCAAGCGTGCCACGATGAAGATCGTGTAGTCAGTCCCCGCTCCAAAGAGCAACACCTGCATGATGGAGGTCGGCTGCTGGCCGATGGGGAACAGTTGCGCCTTGGCCGCGAAACCCAAGATGGCATTGACGATGGTCAGCACCCAGCCCACGCTGATGATCGGCAACAGCGCTAGCAAAGGCGAGCGATAGATGACCGCTAGCAGCACCAACACCAACAAGACGGTGGTGAGCAGCAGTTTGACATCCGCACCCACAAAGATGTTGACGAGGTCCGCCAAGATGCCGCCTGGCCCTGTCACCTTCACCGCCAGCGATGGACTCGCCAGGGTATCGGTGTAGGTCCGAATCGCCGCGATGTCTTTCTGAATGGCGCTCGAGTCGCTCTGTGGCAGATTCAGCGCGACGATGATCGTCTGCGTCGTGCCATCGGTGGAAACGAGTTGGCCTTTTGCCTGGGGGATGTTGACCAGCGAGACGACTGGCCCGGCATCCACTGGCCGCGCGCTGGGGAAGGTGAGGCCGGTACAAGCGGCATTCGCGGCGCGCTGGGCATCGGTGAGCAGCCAACAGGCGATCTTGGTCGCCGCTTGCTGATCCGCTGCGGTGAGGCCGTTGGGATTGCTGACCACGATAATGGCCGGTAACCCTTGCTGGTTTGGGAAAGCTTGCGCGACGATGGCGCTGGCCCGCACTGATTCGGGGTTGCCGATAGACGAGGTCGCCTTATCGTTATAGTAGTTGGCCAGCTTGGGCGCGATGCCACTCAGCAGGCCCGCTGTGACCAGCCACAGGCCAATGACCACCCAGCGGCCCACCTTGCCAGTGGAACGGTCGGTGAGCCAGGTCAAGGGATTGCGATGTTGCACGATGCTTACTCCATCTCTCTTTGGTGAAACAAGTCCAGGTCAGGGGAGGCGGGCCACTGCGCGAAATCTTCGGCGCGCATGCTGCGTGCGCCCCCCAAGAAAAAGTCGATGATAGCGCGGTTGGCCGCTGGCAAGGGCATGGGGTCGCCCCGATGATAGACGCCGCTGGTGCCATCGACCACCGCCCAAAAGATCTGCATCAACACGAAGGGATCGGCGTGGGCGGGCAACTCACCCGCCGCGATGCCCGCGCGCAGCACCTCGGTGATGGGGGCCAACAACTCGGCCCACACGAGCTGCCCCACGGTCGCCAGATGCGCGGGGGGCATGTTAAGCATGGCGTCGCGCTGCATCGCCTGATATTCCCCCGCCGGACCTTGCCAAAAGAGGATGGCGATGGCGTGCAGCCGCGCTGCCAGGGTCGCCTCGTCCGCGATGGCCCGCCGGATGCCCGCGCCGAAACGCGCGAACCAGTGTTGCAGCACCGCCAGATACAGCTCCTCTTTATTGGCGAAATAGTGATAGAGCGTCGGCTGCTTCACGCGGGCAGCGGCACAGATGTCGCGCGTCGACACCGCCGCGAACCCGTGCGACATAAAGAGCTGCTCCGCCGCACCTAGCAGCCGCTCGCGCGCCGCCTCTTCACGTTGCCCCATGCTCGACCTCCCTATCTATCGATAGATAGAATCGTACCAAAATTTGACGCCCCGATGCAAGTCGAGGCTGCGAATGGGCGGATGCTGGTCTGCCGCCCCAGTAGATGTGTCGCTTGCCCATAATGAACGAACGGGTCAGCGCGGCGTGAGCGGTGAGCGCCCTCTGTTAATCGGTCAGACGCACGGCGTCGAGGAAAGCGGTGTTATCCCCCCCGGCGGTGTCTAGCCCGACGAATTTGAGCGTATGCGCGCCCGCCGTGGTCATGAAGCTGAAAGAGAAGTCGCTATACGCCGTCCCGCTCGGTTTGACGGTACCAAGCGCGCTCGTGTCCAGGTAGAGGGTGAAATCTTCGCCACCCGCGTTCACCCCGGCCCGTTGCGCCGCAGCGAAGGTCAGGGTATAGCGGGTACCCCCACGAAAGCCCGCGAGATTTTGGGTGATGGCTCCCCCCATTTGCAACACTCCCACCTGTGCCCCCTCCGGCGCATCTGGATTGCCGCTGGTAAAGCCACTGTTGTTCGTAGAGATGCCCGATCCCCCCTGTGGGGTGGAGACCATGAAGGTCCATGATCCACCTGGCGGATCATATTGATAATTGCCAGCCCCCAGCGCGGGGGACTCGAAGCCCGCATTCAGCACCACGGGTGGCGACGGCGGACTCGTGAGGGCAGTGGAGGTGGGCGATGGTGTGGCGACAGCAGCCCCAGTGGCCGTGGGGATGAGACGCGTCTGCGACGCGGCGACGCTGGGCAGCGGCGATGGCACCTGCGTCGCACCAGAGAGGCCAGATGTCGGCACCACCACGTTCGTCGCGGAGGAGGCGCGCCGCGTCGGTGTCAAGGTGCCGAACCGCAATGCCCCACCCACGGCGACCACGCTTGCCATGAGGACGAGCAGCACCACCGCGACACGCCGTCTGCCACGCCTGGGCGCTGGGGGCACGCTGATGGTGGGCGGGGGAATCAGCACCGTCTTGCTGGCAGAGGCGATGATCTCTGGCGTGACGCCCAGGGTTTGCAGCGTCAGAGCGATGCTATGTTCGGGGGCAAAGGTCGCGGGGGTCGACCCGCTGATCAGGGGAAAGGGCTGCAAAAAGCTCCAGACGCGCTCGGGGGGCAACGGTTCGCGCCAGATCACCCACAGCTTCTTGCTGGCATCGCGCTCACAGGCTTGTGCGAACCATCGCGCTTGGTTGCGCATACGCAACGATCCCAGCGCCTGCTGCGATAAGATGACGACGCACGCGTTGGCCTCGGTGAGCGACGCTGGCATCGTCCCTTCTGCCCCAGCGAATGCCCCATCATCATGGGCGACATCGAACCCCGCCGTCCCAAGTGCCCGCCCTAATGCATCCCCAAAAGTACGGTCGGCGAGCGCAAAGCAAAGATAGAGACGCTCAGCAGCCACGGCAGCCCCCCACTCCGCTCAGATGTCTCGGCCCTCTTCCATCACCTCAAAAAATTACGTGAGAAGTAGGAGCGCAATCGGTTTTTTCGTCGCCTGTCATCATAGCAGCCATGTCAATTTCGCGCAGCAATGCCACCACACATGGCAAAACGGTAGCGCGCTGGCTCGACATCAGACCTATTCTTCGACCTTGGCCGAACTCTTTTGAACCTGATCTGAACTTTCTAGGTAACTTGGCCGCTTGTTGTTTTTCGGTCTGTACTTGCATTTTCAAGTTTGTAGTTAATGGCTATAGGAATATTAACAGTAGGTAACAGGACCCTCGATATATGTGGCCGCGTCTAGCAACAACGCTTTATTCGCTCGTAGCGACGATGTGGCCATCGCGCATGCGGATGATCTGGCGGGCGTGGACGGCGATATCGGCGGCGTGCGTCACCAGCACCAGCGTCTGGCCGCGTGAGCGGTTCAGGTCGCCCAGCAGCGCCATCACCTCTTGGGCGGCATCGCTGTCGAGGTTGCCCGTCGGCTCGTCGGCCCACACGATGGCTGGGTCATGCACGATGGCGCGGGCGATGGCGACGCGCTGGCGCTGCCCACCAGAAAGCTCAGCGGGGCGATGCTGCTGTCGGTCGCCCAGGCCGACGGCGTCGAGCATCGCGCGGGCCTTGCGGCGCGCGATGGCGGGGCGTTCGCGCGCGATCAGCAGCGGTAACTCCACATTCTCGACGGCGCTGAGGACGGGCAGCAGATTGAAATTTTGGAAGATGAAGCCCATCGCCCGCGCGCGGAAGTCGGTGCGCGCACCATCCCCCAGCCGCGCGAGGTCGGTGCCATCGATGAGGATCTGCCCACTGTCGATGGTGTCGAGGCCCGCCAGACAGTTCAGCAGCGTGGTTTTGCCGCAGCCGCTCGGTCCCATGATGGCGACGACCGTCCCGCGCGCCACCGCGAACGAGACATCGCGCAGCGCCACGACGGGCGCGGCATGCGAGCGGTACGACTTGCTGACAGCGGTCGCCTGGACCATCATTTGGCTGACCTCGGCATGCTCAGCGATTTGGGCGATTTGGCTCATGATTGTTCC
>JBBQSR010000192.1:0-7193 GCA_038234855.1 Ktedonobacterales bacterium
ATGGGCATGCGGAACTGTGGCGGGGTGATATTGCCCTCATAGGCGAGATTCGACCGGGTGAACCACATGCCGATCAGCGCCTCAGTGGCGATGACGCCGCCCGCCAGCGCCAGCACCGTCGTGCCCGATTTGCCGATGACCTGACGCCGCGTCAATTCCGGCAGGGTCAGCGGCGCGGGATTCGCCGCGTCATGCGCCGTCGCGTCGCCCTGGCCCGCAGTCACTATATTCGCCGCTTGGATGCCAACCCCTGTAGTTGGGGCAACGGCGGCGTGGCCAACCGACCAATCATAGCGCAGCCAGGTATCGGCCAACGCCAGCACACCCATGAAAGCGATGAACACGCCAAGATTCGCGACCGAGGTGATGAACCGCGCCCGCCCGATGGGGTCGCCCACCAGGCTCTCGCCCAACACCGGCCAGAAAAGGATGATCGATAGCAGCTCCATCACGAAGACGAAGCCGCCCGCGACGATGAGCGCGCGACGACTGGGCCAGCGCGAAGTCGCCGCGTCGCCTTCCCGCACGATGCGGTGAAAGAGCGGGCCGATCAGCGCGCCCAGCACGATCTGCCCCAGCAGCGACAGCCCCAACGGACTCGTCTTGGAGTGTGGCTGGAACGTCACCAGCAACTTGATGAAGGTATCGACCGGCAGCAGCGGCAAGATGCGCTCGCCCACCAATTCCGGCAGACTCGTCGTGCCCCAGGCGAAACGAAAGAAGCCCATGACGATGACCGAGGCCAGCGCGCCGATGAGGCCCGCCAGCGCCGACGGCCCATCGCTGCGGATGAGTCCCTGCGCGCCGTCCAGGCCCTTCGCCAGCCAGGGCGCGCGTTCACGAATGGTCGTCAGCATCTTACAGGCTCCATTGGGTGCCGCATCCGGCACACTGATCCCACGGCTCATCGCTGTCAAAGGCCGCACGGAAGGATTGGTAGCGGGCACCGTTCCACACCTCAGCGAAGGTATTCTCGAAGACGTTGCCCAGCACGCGCGTCGAGGCCGGGCCGGGATGGAACGGCGCGAAGCAGCACGAAAAGACATTGCCGAGCGCGGTGATGTAGGCCAGCTTGCGCGGGCGCTGGCAGGGCGACCAGGGCCGCCGCGCCGTCTCGTCGGTCTGCGTGATGTAGTCAGCGGGCGTCGTCGCGCCCGTCGCGCGGAAGTCTAGCCCATACTCTTTGCAGCGCGCCTCGGTCTGGGCGATCAGGTCGATCTCCTCTTCCTCGGCGCGGCGAAAGATCGCTTGGTCCGCCGTCGCCAAGCCCTCGCCGAAATAGATGAAGCGTTGCACGTAGATCTCGCGCACGCCCGTCTGCCGCGCCAGATCGGGCAACATCGGCAGTTCGTGCAGGTTCTCGCGCATGGCGGTGAACCAGAATGATAGGCGCGGCAGATCCGCCCCCATCGCCGCTTTCAGATCCACGAAGCGGCGGATGTTCACCAGGATCTTGGGCAGCGTCTTTTCGGTGACGCCGCGCACGCGGGCATAGGTCGCGGGGGTCGCGCCATCCAGCGAGACGCGCAGTTCGTTCAGCCCAGCATCGATGAGGGCGCGGCCCATGCGCTCGCTCAGCGCCGTCGCGTTCGAGTTGAAGAGCACATACGCCCCGCGCGACCGCAGGTGCGCCACGATCTGCGGCAATTCGGGGTTCAGCATCGGCTCGCCCAGCCCATGCAACACCACGCGTTCGAGGACGGGCAACTGATCGGTAATGCGAATGACCTCGGCCAGCGACAGGTCGCGTTCCGCCTCGCGGCCTAGGTGGGTGCGCGGGCATTGATCGCACAGTTCATTGCAGCGGTTGGTCGATTCCAGGTACAGTTCGCGGGGCAGCGGCACCGCGTCTGTCACCATGGGCAATGGTTTGCGGCGACTCTGGCTCTTGGGCATGCGCGTGATGGTGATGGGTGGTTGCATAGAAACTAGCGATCTCCTCGTTTGGCGAATGCGGTGGGCAGGGCGGCGAATGGCGCGACGGCCACACGCCATTGGTCGCGGAGCGCCGCGCGGCGCTCCGCCTGGAGCAGCGGCGACAGCGCCACCAAAAACGGGACGTAAAAGAACAATTGAAAGGCCTCAGTGGCCCCCCCCGGCGCAAAGATGACATAGGTAAAGGGCATCAGCAACGCGAAGAGCCACAACGCCAGCACAGGCGCGGAGGGCCATGCCCGCACATCCCTGGCCCCGTGCGTCGTCGCCGTGCCATCCCACGCCAGCGCGAGGGCGGGCAAGATGGCGGGCAGATACCAGGGGAAGAGGTGCGGCGCAAAGAGCATCCAGATCGCCGACAGCGCCAGGATGCACCCCGCCGTGCTGAGGCCGACGCGCCAGCGCCACCACGCGACCGCCAGACACTGCGCGCCGATGCAGCCCAGTTGCAGCACCGTCAGCAGCGCCGACGACCCGCCCGCCCCCGTGACCAGTTGCCCCATGAAGCGTTGCAAGATCCCCTGGTCCACCAGCCGCTGTTGGAAGTACGTCCCCAGGAAGCCGCCGCCCCCCAATCCGAATGGGATGAGCGGCACATAGGCCAGCACCAGCGTCCCCCCCAGCGCGGCGAAGAAGCCGCGATCCTCGCGCCGCGCGATGCCGATGGTGAAAAGCAACGGATAGATCTTCGTCAGCGCCGCCAGCGCCACGAAGATGCCCGCCGCCACCCGCGCTCCACGCCACGTCATCCCGGCCACCAGCAGTGCCGCCAGTGCCCAGGCGATAGCGACCGCGTCGACATGCGCGTTCAACGCGAACTCGATGATCGGCAGCGGACTCCACCAATACAGGATGAAGCGGCGGGGATCGCTCCCCTGCCGACGCAGCAGCGCGATCAACAGGATCGCCGACGCGAGGTCGGCCAGCTCGATGGCAAGCTTGAGCGCGCCCAGCTTCAGCGGCGCGACGAGGCCGACCAGCACGAAGATCAGTTGCGCCCCTGGCGGATAGATGGTCGGCGCGTCACGGAAGCCCAGCGCGGGCCACACCACGGTGTCGCGCAGCCCGACGAACCCCGGATAATCCGGCCCATGCAGATAGGGGCTGACGCCGTGCAGCAGCAGATGCGCGTCCCACAGGTAGCGATAGACATCTGGCGAGAAGGTCGGCGTGGACCCAAAGAGCACGTCGCGCCACACCACGCCGACGCCGATGAGCAGCACCCATTCCGCGACGCGCCAGCCGCGCGCGGTCGCGGGCGGCACGACCAACACCCGCGCCAGCCCCACGACGCTCATCAGCGTCACGCCGAACAGCAGCCAGGCAAGCCGCGCGGGTTGTGCCCCCGGCGCTCCCCCCAATGCCAAGATTCCGCGATAGCAGATCACCCCGCCGATGCCTAGCCCCCCCAGGCAGGCCAGCCGCGCGCCCTGCACGCCTGCCCCCCATCGCGTCGCTGCATTCATCGCCACCACGTCCCCCTTATCGTTCGCCATGCGGGCCTCCGCTCAGGGGGGCGGCGTCCAGCGCGGCTAGGGCGGCGCGCGTGGCGGGGGCCAGGTCGGGCGCGGCATCCAGCGCGGCACGCAGGCTCGCCAGATCCGCCGCTTCGTCGATGTCAAAGGTCGTCGGCAGGTGCGCGATGTCAAGCCCCCGCTCTTGGGCCAACGCCACCGTCTGCGCGCAGACCCGCGCCGTGCTCATGGTGATGCCGCTAAAGAGGTCGGTCGGCGTGCCGCGCTGCCCCAGCAGATAGTAGCCGCCGTCGTCGGCGGGACCGATCACCACATCATCCGCCGCCAGCGCCGCGAAGGCCTTGCTGACCCATGCCGCCGGAACGTGCGGCGAATCCGAACTGAGCACTACGATACGCTCGTACCCTTGCTCGTGCAGCGCGGCAAAGCCCGCCCACAGCCGCGCGCCAAAGTCACCCTCGCCCTGGCGCAGCAAGCGCCCGCCAGCGGGCACCTCCGCCGCGAAATCCGCCGCGCTGGCCTCCGCTGGCGCGGCGTAGTACCACCACAGGTCATAGCCATCGCGCGCCGCCGCCGTACTGAAGCGCCGCCCGATGTCCGCCAGGAAGGCGCGATACAGCGCCGTCGCCGCCGCATGCCCGATGACGTTGCCCAGCCGCGTCTTGGTCTGCCCCACGACCGGCAACCGCGCCACAATGAAAAGCGCCTGTCGTATCTGTCGCTCGCCCTGCCCCTCACTCCCTTTCGTGGAATTTCGTGCTTTTCGTGTCCGATCCCCGTCATCCCCCAAAAGCTCAGGAGCCACCCACCGCCTATAGCGACCGAGGGTATAGAGGATGCGCCAACTCGCGCGCAGGGTGCCGCTGAGCGTGCCCGCCACCTTAGACTGCCCCCCCGCACGGCGCGCGTAGCCCACCGGCACCTCGGCCACGCGCAACCCCAGCCGCCCCGCCTTCGCCAGCATCTCGGCGGACCAGCCATAGGTCATCTCGCGCATATCCATCTGTTCCAGCGCGTCGCGACGGATGGCGCGTAGCGGGCCGATGTCGCTCAGCCGCAGCCCGTAGAGTGAACGCAGGATCGCCGCGCCGACGGCGTTGCCCGCGCGTTGCTGCGGCGTCAACGCGCCGCGCTCAGCGCCGCCCTGCGTGCGCGACCCCATCGCCAGGTCGGCCCGCCCGTCGCGGACCCATTCCCAGACGCGCACGATGTCGTCGGGCAGGTCGCTGCCGTCGCCATCCATTTGCAGGATGATCTCGGCGTCGGGGCTAGCCAGCACGCCCGCATGGCAGGCGCGGCCATAGCCCCGCTGCGGCTCGCTCACCACGCGCGCGCCCGCCGCCCGCGCCTGCGCGGCGGTGTCGTCGTCGCTGCCATTGTCGACCACCACGATGTCGGTGATGCCCGCCTCGCGCAAGCTGGCACAGTCGAGCAATCGGCGTACTACCCCACCAATGACCGGTCCCTCATTCAGCGCCGGAATGATGATCGTCGTTTTCGACTCCATCGGCAATCCCTTCACCACTTAATGTCTTCCCGCGCCCTGTTGCACCGCGTCGCCTGTGCCATCAGCCTCATACGCGACGGGGGTGCTAGGAAGCGACATCCCCAGGGGCAGGGTGAAGCGCACCAATGTCCCCGGCATGTCACCCTCGGGTGCGATGCGTGCCCGCCAGGTGGGCGGCAATGGCGAGAGCGCGGTGATGTCGCCGCCGTGCGCCTCGACCAGCCCGCGCGCGATGGCCAGGCCCAGCCCCGTACCCCCCGGAGCGTGGCCCAGCCCCTCGGGGTCGCGCCGCCGCGACGCCTCGCCGCGATAGGCTGGCTCGAAGATGTGGGGCAGATCGCTCACGGCGATGCCCTCGCCGCTGTCAGCCACCACGACCGCGATCCGCCCGCCCTCCGCCGCCGCGTGCAGCGCGATGACGCCACCCGCCGCCGTGTGGCGCAGCGCGTTCTGCGTCAGATTCGCTAGGACGCGGTAGATCTGGCGCGCGTCGGCCCAGACGGCGGGCAAACCCGGCTGCACCTCGCCGACCAACTGGACGCCGCGCTGCGCCGCATGTTCGCGCGTCGTCTCTAGGGTATCGGAGATCAGGTCGCCGATGCTCACCCACGCGGGCACCAGCCGGATCGCCCCCGACTCGATGCGCGAGATCTCGAAAAGGTCATCGATGAGCGCGCTCAGGTGCTGCAACTCCGCGCGGATGGCGTGGTGATAGCGGGCCACGATGGCGGGGTCATCCACCACGCCATCATCGATGGCCTCGAGCATCGCGCGCATCACCGAGAGCGGCGTGCGCACGTCATGCGAGATCGCCGCGATGACGCTGCGCCGCTGGCCTTCCGCCGCGTCGCGCCGCGCGAAGGCTTCCGCCACGCTCGCCGCCATTTGGTTGAAGTCCGCCGCCAGCGCCGTCAGTTCGCGCACGCCCCCTGGTTGGCCCTCTGGCAGCCGCACGGTGTATTCCCCCGCCGCCATGCGCCCCGCCCCGCTGGCGAGCTGGCGGATGGCGTGGGTCATCGGTGCCAGCAACGACTGCGCCAGCACCAGGGCGATGCACACCCCAAAGATCAGGAACGCGATCAACACCTGCGCATCTGCCACGGAGATGAACATCAGTTGCGCCGCCACGATGGTGTTCAGCCCGATCACGAGCGCCGCCACCACCGAGGGGATGGCGAATTTCAGCGTCAGACTGCCGAGCTTCGCCGCGTCGGCCAGCCAAAAGGCCCCCGCGCCGATGGCCAACGACATGGCACCGCTGATGGCGAGATACACCGACAATTGCGCGATGTCGTCTGGCGTGGGCCGCAGATCGATGATCAGCCACAGCAGCGCCAGCGCCAGTGCCGCCACCATCACCACCAGCCAGCGCAGCCCCAGCCGCGCCCACAGCGGCAACGCGCGTCGCGTGCGCCCCGCGCTCTCGGGCAACAGACCTTCCATATGCGTTACCTCCCGCCTAGCCGCTACGGCTCGAATTTATAGCCGACGCCCCACACCGTTTTCAGGTGGGTTGGCTCGGCGGGGTCGTGCTCCACCTTTTCGCGCAGGCGGCGAATGTGCACCGTCACCGTGCTGGCATCCCCAAAGAAATCGTAGCCCCACACCGCATCCAGCACCTGCTGCCGCGTGAAGACCTGGTTTGGGTGCCGCGCCAGGAAGACCAACAGATCGAATTCCTTCGCCGTCAGGTCCAGCGGCACATCGCCCCGCGCCACACGCCGCAAGGCAGGCTGGATGGTCAGCCCCGCGCTGTGGATGACGCCATCTTCCCGCACCATCGCGGGGACGCTGACCGCCTCGGCGCGACGCAACACCGCCGCCACGCGCACCACCACCTCGCGCGGGCTGAAGGGCTTGGTCACATAATCATCCGCGCCCGCCGCGAAGCCCGCCAGCCGGTCGTCTTCCTCGCCCAGCGCCGTCAGCATGATGATCGGCACTGCGGAGGAGGCACGAATCTCGCGGCACACCGTCTGCCCATCCATCCCCGGCAGCATCAGGTCCAGCACGATGATGTCCACTGGTCGCGTCGCCACCAGCCGCAGCGCGGCGGGGCCTTCCGCCGCCTCGATCACGTCGTAGCCCGCCGCACTCAGATAGCGCGCCAGCACCTCGCGGATGTGCGCCTCGTCATCGACCACCAGCACGCGCTGGCGCGTCACCGGACCCTCACTGGACTGGTCGTTTCTCATGCCCATGCCATCCCTCCTCACTACCATACCCCCCACTTCTTACAGAGAGATTATCGGGCAAGCCTTCAGGGCAGAACAAGA
>JBBQSR010000193.1:0-7184 GCA_038234855.1 Ktedonobacterales bacterium
CAAACCCACCTTTGGTGGCCCCCAGACGGCGTATACCCTGGCCAACGGCGGCAACGCCAGCAAGGTCTTCTACGACGTTACCAAGGGGAACTACCCGAGTCTGTACCCCTTCACGGCGACCACCGGCTGGGATTACGTGACCGGGTGGGGTTCGCCCGCCTTTGACCAAATCTTCGCCACGCTGAATCAGTAAGGCACGGTTCGGCACCACCAGCACGCCCCCACGTCATCGAGCGATGACGTGGGGGCGTGTTCGTTGCTCTTGAGCAGGCGGTTGATGGACAACGGAGGGGCATCCGCCGTTAGTAGCCATAGCCGCCGGGGGTGGGCGTGAGGTCAGCACCCAGCGACGTCGCCTTGGCGAGATCGGGCTTCACCACGAACCAGACGTTGCCAGCACCCTCACCATTCGCGTCGCCAGCCTTGGCATCGCCTGCATAGGTATAGAGCGGATGCCCGTTGTACGTCACCTGGGCACCGTTGCCGTCCGTCAGCACGGCCAGCGTGCCGGGCAGCGTGACGCTGCTGGTGGGGGCGCTGCCTGTCGCTAGCAGGGGCGGCCAGGTGGGACCGACAAAGACATTGGTGCCCGCATCGACGGTGCGGTAATAGAGCGTCAGCCCCGTCGCGGTCGTCAGAATCGTTTGTGCCGCGCCCTTGACCTGGACGCTGGCTGTTTTGACCGGAAGGTCGCTATTCGCCGCCGGGGCCGCTGTGGCGGTGGCAGCCGTGGGGGTGCTTCCATAGCCGCTGGTGGTCGTGCTGCCCGCCGTCGAGGCGGTGCTGTCACCGCAGCCTGCTAGCAGCGCCGCCAGCGCCACTATCCCTAGGAGTGTGAACATGGTCGTTTTCGTGCGCATGATCCTTTTTCGTGCTCCTCGTGATGATGTCTGAAGCTCTTCATGTGCCGCAGAGTCGTGTTCCATAGAGTAATACAAGGGGTAGTTACACCAAAGAACAGGGACGGTGAACTCTCCCCCACAGCGTCGCCTTAATTGGCGCAGAAATCGCCGTTCTCAAAGAGTACGCAGTTCCAGGCGGAACAATCCATCGGTAATCCCTTGACAGCGCGGCAATGTGCAGGTATACTTTCTCCCATAGTTAAGTACCTTACTTAACTATGGCGGAGAGATGCGTCGCAAGCCGAATCCAGCGCATCATTGACCAATGGTGGTCATCGCCGCGCGTGTCTTTCCCAGGCTTTTCACCGAAGAAAGGGAGTTTTGATGCGCAATGTAGTGCGTCTGCGTGCCATCCTCGGTATCAGTTGCGTTGCCGTTCTCCTCATGAGTGGCGTCACGTTATGGCACTCCGCGTCGCGTGTCCACGCGGCAGGCCCGACCGTCGGGGTTTGGCTCACCACGACCGACGGCCAAAACACCATCACCCCCCAAAGCGATGTCAATTTCGCGCCGGATAGCGGCACAAGCGACCGGACCATTGATGTCAATGACGGCCAGCAATATCAGCAAATGCTCGGATTTGGCGCGGCCATCACCGACACCTCGGCGTACCTCATCGCCAACAAGATGAACGCGACCCAACGCAACGCCGCGATGCGTGCGCTCTTTGACGCGAACAATGGCATTGGCGTCAGCTTCGTGCGCATCCCCATGGGGTCGTCAGATTTCACCGCGACGCCCGCCAATGCCCCCGCGACCTATTCTTACGATGACCAGCCAGCGGGGCAGACCGATCCGACTCTGGCCAACTTTTCGATTAACCATGACCTGCCCTACATCATTCCGACGCTGAAGCAAGCGTTGCAGACGAACCCCAGCCTCACCTTCATGGCGAACCCCTGGAGCGCACCCGCCTGGATGAAGTCGAATACCTCGATGATCGGCGGTGGCACCCTCAATCCCTCAGCCTTTGAGCCATTCGCGCAGTATTTCGTCAAATTCATCCAGGCCTATCAGGCGCAGGGGGTGCCCATCCTCGCCATTACCCCCAACAACGAGCCAGGCGTCGCGAGCAACTATTCCAGCATGATCTTTCCGGCGGGCGACGAGACGAACTTCATCAAGAATAACCTCGGACCCGCCCTCGCCAATGCCAATCTCGGCTCAAAGATTTGGGCGTATGATTGGAACTGGGACAACACGGACTATGCGAGCACGGTGCTCAATGACGCCAGTGCCAGCAGCTATGTCGATGGCATCGCGTGGCACTGCTACGCGGGGATCGCGGCAGCCATGACGACCGTACATAATGCCTTCCCCGCCAAGAATCAATACGAGACGGAGTGCTCGACCGGGCCGACCGGCATCGCGGGCAACGCCATTGACGTTGCCATGCGCTCGACGCAGAACTATGCCCGCACGGTCGAGTTGTGGAATCTGGCGCTCGACACCAATGGCGGCCCCAAGATGGGCACCGGGTGCGAAGGGTGCACGGGCCTCGTCACCATTGATCAGGCGACGGGCAACTTCAGCTACACGCCCAACTATTACCAGTTGGGGCAGTTCAGCAAATTCGTCCCCCCAGGCGCTTATCATATCGGCTCCAATTCGTATGGGGACCTGGAAGATGTCGCCTTCAAGAACCCCGATGGCGCGAAGGTCGTGGTCGTTCATAATAACGCTTCGTCGCCCACCACCTTTAAGGTGCGTTGGGACGGCGCACAGTCCTTTACCTATACGGTGCCAGCAGGCGGCATCGTGACCTTCAAGTGGAGCGGGTCGGCCACGACCACCACGAATGGCTATGCCATCAATGCCGGGGGCGGCGCTGCGGGTACCTTCGCCGCTGATGGATATTATAGCGGTGGGCAGACCTATTCCACGTCCGCCGCGATTGACACCACGGGCGTCACGAATGCCGCCCCGCAGGCGGTCTATCAGACCGAACGCTATGGCAACCTCAGCTATGCGCTCCCCAACCTCACCGCTGGCAGCAGCTACACCGTGCGGCTGCACTTCGCGGAACTCTACTGGACGAGCAGCGGCCAGCGGATCTTTAACGTCGCCATCAATGGTTCGCCCGTCCTCACGAATTTTGACATCTATGGTGCTGCCGGTGGTGAAAACAAGGCGATCGTCAAGGAATTCACCGCCACCGCCGATAGTAGCGGAACCATCTCTATCCAGTTGACCACCGTCAAAGATAACGCCAAAATCAGCGGCATCGAGGTCATCCCCACCGGAGCGGTACCCGCTGGCGTTGCCATCAATGCGGGCGGCGGTGCCAGTGGCGCGTTCGGTGTAGATGCCGATTACTCAGGGGGGCAGACCTATTCCACCACGGCCAGCATCGACACCGCTGGCGTGACCAACCCCGCGCCACAGGCCGTCTATCAGACGGAACGCTACGGCAATTTCAGCTATGCGGTGCCGGGGCTGACCGCTGGGAATTCGTACACCGTGCGGCTGCACTTCGCCGAACTCTATTGGACGAGCAGCGGGCAGCGCGTTTTCAACGTCGCCGCCAATGGCTCGCCCGTGCTCACCAACTTTGACATCTACGCTGCCGCTGGGGGGGCGAACAAAGCCGTCGTCAGACAGTTCACCGCCACCGCCGACGGCAATGGCACCATCACGCTCCAGTTCAGCACCGTCGTCGATAATGCCAAAGTGAGTGGCATCGAGATCATGGCGGGCTAACTCGCTGGTGACAACGAGACACACGGCACCCACACAACTTCGGTGGGTGCCGTGTGCTTTTTGCTGGGGTCTACGACCCGCATTTCGACCACGACCAAGGTAGCGCCGTGGCTGCCACAGGCACAGGATCTTCCAGCGAGGCTTGGTAGCGACGATCAGTTCGCGGTCAGGCTCCAATCATCGATGCGCAACCCTGTTGCTTGCCCCGCCGGGGCATTGTAGCCAACCTCGATGGTGATCTGCGACTCCCCTGACAGCGTGGTAAAGGTCAGGGTGGCTTGCCCATAGCTGCCCTGCGTTGGGGTGAACTGGGTCTGACGCACATTGTCCCACGGCACGCTGGCCACCACCAGATCCGCCGCTGCCCCTAGCGATCCGGTGTTATTGTTGACCCAGACGCTGAGGGTATAGGTGGTGTTGGGCTGCACGGCGACATTCTGATCGTGCGCCGCCCAGACCGAGCTTTGCTGGTTGCCGTTGCAGTACAGCCAGCCGTTGTTTTGCCCACTGTGCGCGGCATTGTTGTTGATGTCAACGCCAGCGGCACAGTCGTTGCCCGCATGCAGGTCCGCGCCCCACGGGCTGCTCAGGCTGCCTGAGGTCTGCCCCTCATAGCCAGCGTCGCGCACCAGATTGGTCGTTGCGGTGCCCGCCCAGGTGAAGGTCGCCACCGCGCCAGCCGGTAACGTATAGGCAAATGATTCGTTGTTCCACGCGACGTTGAAGGCCTGGCTGGACCCCGATGGGTTATAGGCCACGACAACCTTCGTGCCATCAGGATTTTTGAAGGCGACATCCGCGATGGTGCCATTGAAAGAAGTGGCGGCGATATGATAGGCTCCAGACGCGACAAACTTGCTGACCTGCCCCAACTGATAGTAGTTATCCAGGTAGGTCACATTGCCGGTGTTGGGGTCGACCGCGACCAGTCCGGTGCAGTTGTTGCAGCCGCCCGCGATGCGCGGTCCATCATTGGGATCGAGCGCGATGTTCCAGAGCAGCGCCGACTTGGCCCAGTTTTGCGTGCCCGCGATGACATCGGTGATGGCATTGACCGGGGCTGGCCCCGTCACCCCGGTCGAGCATTCGGTATCATAGATGTCTTTGTTGGGATAGGCGTTGTGCACCTGCGTCATCGCGCTGGCGTCGCCCGCATAGCAATGATAGGCGGTCCCCGCGATGGCCGCGTTGGCGGCACCGTTGCCAAGGATCGTCTCAGGGTATGCGGTTTGCCAGTCGATGGTGTCGCCCGCCAGGATTTTGGTCGAAAGGCCAGCGTTGGCGAGGGCTGGTGCCAGATTGTTGGCGATGAAGTTGGCCTCGTCGCTGGCGGTGAGGCCCATCGCCGCATAGCCCGTCGGCGGCGTCGTGCCTAGCGTCGGCTCATTCTGGGGCGTGACGAAGTTGATGGGGATGTTCTGCGCCTGATAGGCCTGGATGAACTTGACGAAGTAGCGGGCCAGCGGATCGTAGGACGACGCGAGCAATTGGCCGCCCAACATCGTGCCGCTATCCTTCATCCACCCCGGCGGACTCCACGGATTCGCCATGAGCACCGCCTGCGGGTTGATCTGGCGGGCTTGCTGAAGCAGGGGGATGATGTTGGCGGTATCGGGGCCGATCGAGAAATTCGCCAACGATGGGTCGGTCTGACCAGCGGGCTGATCATCATAGGAATAGGACGAGTCCGCCGTGATGAAATCGCTGGCACCCATGGGCACACGCAGAAAGTTGATGCCAATGCCGTCGCCCGCCGTAGTGAAGAGTTGCTGCATCAGGGCGTTGCGCTGCGCGGCGCTCTGTTTCGTGTTGATCAGCCAGGCCGAGCTATCGGTCATGGCCGCGCCAAAGCCCGTCATCTGCTGGAACTGTTGCGCTTCATCGACCGTGATGGTTGTTCCCGTGGTGCTGGCTGGTCCAAAGGTGAGGCCTGCCTGTGGCGTCAAGTGGTTGCTGAGGTCGGCGGTCGTCAGCCACACCGCGACCCCTTCGCCAGCGGCGTGGGCGGGGGATAGGTGATCCAGGCGCAGCGCCAGGGCCAGCAGGCCAACGACGATGGCCAGGCTCAAGATGCCGCGCCAGACCAAGTGGCGCGTGGTGAAGGGGGATGACATGCGTTGTCTCCTTAGGTGTCGGTGTCATGCCAGCATCGGCATGACGCGATGATGCGTCACCGCAGGTCAAGCGCGCGCAAAGAGGCGTTGCCCCAGCAGCACTGCCGTGGCGGCGGTCCAGCCGTGAAACGCGGGCAAGTCATAGCGTTCGTGCGGCAGGTGGATGGAGCCTTCAACGACGTTGTACTTCTCGTACAACTGCCCCGTCGCTTCATAGAGCGTCACAATCGTCGTCACGAAATTCGTGGCGACCTGTTCGGCCTCTTGCCGGAAGCCGTAGGCGTCGAGCCCTTCCATCACGATGACGTGCATCGGCGGCCACCCCGCTGGATGGCCCCACTGCATCCAGGTGAATTCAGGGTAGGGGCTGGGATACGCCACATCCGTGAAGGCCAGGCCATGCGGGTGCAAGAAGCTGGGCAGGTGGGCGACCAATCGCGTGGCCTGCTCTGGCGTCGCCACCCCGGCCCACAGCGCCCAGTACGCGCAGTTCGACCAAAAGGGCAGTTGGCGACCCGCTACAAAGTCATACTCGAAGAAGAAGCCCAGGGCATCGTCCCAGCACAGGTCGCGGATGCGTTGAGTGCGCTGCTGTGCCTCAGCCGTCCACTGCTGCGCCTCCGTTGGCAGCGCTAGGACCGTCGCCATCTGCGCCAGCACCTGGGCATAGCGCACCAGCGCGCAGTTGGTGATGAGCGGCGTGCAGTGGCGAATGTCCGGCCCGAAGAGCGCGCAAAAGTCCAGCCCCGTTTCGGCATGGGAAAACAGTTCCGGCGAAAGATCGGTCGAGGGGTCGCCGAGATCCCGATTGGTGGCGAGGCCCGTGGGCGTCTGGTGATGTGCCGCCGTCCAATAGCCCCGATATTGGCGCACCAGCAGGGGATAGGCTTGCATCAGCAGGTCGCGGTCCTGCGTCTGTTCGTAGTAGCGCCACAAACTGTCGGGCATGACGGGCGTCTGCGAGCGGGTGAGGTAAAAAGTCCGGTTGCCGTTGGGCATGAAGCCGTAGCGGTCGATGAGGAAGAGGTAGTTGGTGAGGTGCTGGCGCACGAGGTCGGGGCGGTCGTGCGCCAGCAGCCCCAGGTTGATGAAATGGGTATCCCAGGCGTACATTTCGGGGAAGGCTGGGCCAGCACTCCCCGCCGCCGTGCTATAGGGGGCGGGCAAGAAGAGCAGCGTCTGCTGCGGGTCAGCGCGGAGGTCGGCCTCGCGCGCGGTGACGAGATCGGCATCCCACCACGTGCGGATCGTGGCGTCGAGTTGCCCCCAACGCTGGGCCAGGGACGGCGTGGTGGTGTTGGTCCCAGATGGCATCATGGTCTTCCTCACTACTCGCGGTGGTTTGGGGCATGATGGCGGCGAGCGCTGCCCCGCGATGCACGCATCTCTTGGGAGTGGCTGCCCGCTGCCGCTACGGCATTTACGCGGTGACGGAGAAGTCGTCGCAGTAGCTTGCGGCGCTGCCGTC
>JBBQSR010000194.1:0-7175 GCA_038234855.1 Ktedonobacterales bacterium
CACGGCATTCGGCCTTTTCATGGCGGTGCTGGATAACACCATCGTCAATGTCGCGCTGCAATATATCCGCCGCGACTTCCATACCGACCAAAACACCATCGTCTGGGTGATCACAGGCTACTTCTTGGCACAGGCCGCCATCATCCCGGCGGTGGGCTACCTCAGCGACCGCATCGGCACCAAGACGGTCTTTCTCGCGGCGCTGGCCCTTTTCACCTTGGGTTCGGGCCTGTGCGCCTTTGCCCCGAATGAGGGCGTGCTGATCATCTGCCGCGTCATCCAGGGGCTTGGCGGCGGCGCGCTCTTCCCGTTGGCCTTCGCCATCACCTTCCGTGTCTTCCCGCCAAACGAGCGCGGGCCAGCCTCGGCGGTCATCGGCGTGCCAGTGCTGCTGGCCCCGGTCTTTGGCCCGACCCTCGGTGGGCTGCTGACCAAATATTTCGACTGGCGGGCGATCTTCACGGTGAATCTGCCGGTCGGCGTCATCGTGTTCTTCTTCGCGCTCTTCCTGCTGCGGTCGCACGCGCAAGAGGTCGCGTTGGGCGACGAACTGGCCCCCAACCAGCAAAAGGGCTTCGACGTGGTCGGCTTGGTGCTGGCCATTCTGGGGACGGTGGCGCTGGTCTATGGCATCAACGAGGCGGGGTCCTATGACGTGACTGACCTGCACGTGTGGCCCTTCGCGGCGGCGGGCGTCCTGTTGCTGGCGGCCTTTGTCCTCTTTGAGTTGCGCAACAGCGATCCGGTGATGGATGTGCGGCTCTTCCGCAACTACACCTTCACCATCGCAAATGTGTTGACGTGGGCACTCAGCGCCTTCCTCTTCGGCAGCCTCTTCCTGTTGCCGATCTACTTCGAGAACGTGCAGGGCCGCGACGCGCTGGGCACGGGCTTGATCCTGGGCACCCAAGGGCTGGCGGCCATCGTGGGCGTCATCTTGGCTGGGCGGCTCTACAACGCGGTGGGGCCACGCCCGCTGATCGTGATCGGCCTGGCGTTGGTGACGGTGGCGACCGTCGGCTTCATCAACCTGGCACCGAATACCGACCCGGCGACGTTGCAGGTGTGGTTGCTGGGACGCGGCCTGGGCCTGGGCATGGCGAACATTCCGCTGCAAACGCTGGCGCTCTCGTCGATCAGCAACCGCGAGATGGGTCGCGCGTCCTCGCTGACGAATGTGACGCGCCAGATCTTTTCGGCCATCGGCATCTCGGCCTTGACCTCGTATCTGACGCACCAGACCGCCAGCCACGCGACATCGCAGGTGGCGACGTTAAAGGCGCAGTGTGCCGCGCAGTTCGCACCGAATGCGCAAGCCATCGGGGCATGCATCCAAAAAGGGGCCAGCAGTGTCGGCGCGAACGCGGCGACGATGGGCCTGAATGACACCTTCCTCATCGTCATGATCGGCACCGGAATCGGCGTGGCGCTGGCACTCTTCGCGGGCCGCGACCCGAACGTGCAAAAGATGAAGGCCGCCGCCGCGCGTGGGGAGACGGTCGAGGCGCGCCCCGCCGTCATCGGCGAATAGCCCCACAAAAGCAACCAAAGCTATTCAATGGGGGCGGCCAGCGGTGCGAATCCGCTGCCGCCCCCATCGTTTGCGTGCGCGCTGCCCACATCCGCGCGGCCATTCCCAAAGGTCATAGACCGAACTGCTTTATTGCATCCCGCGCGCTTTCGTCATATACTGAGCGATATCGCTTCGGCCACCTTCGACGCTCCCTTGTCTTATTTTCGAGCTTATGAAAGGCCCCCTTCATGGATACTTCACCGCGTCAGCCGCGCCGTGCCACGCGTGGTCGACGCCCGAATCGTGCGCACTCGTATAATTTTGGTCCCCACGAATTGCCCGTCAGTCCCCTGCGCAATAGCGTCTTGTTGCCCAACACCGTCATGCCGCTGTACATCGAGCAGGAAAAGACGCGCCGCGCCATCGACGCCGCGCTGGACCGCGAAGGGCTGGTCTTGGTCGTCGCCCAGAGCCATGAGATGGTCGAGGTGCCCGACCCCAGCGACCTCTACCTGATGGGTGTCGAGGCCCAGGTCGAGCGCACCTTCATCGGGCCAGACCCCGCGTATAGCGTGATGATTCGCGCGCTGCGCCGTGCCCGCGTCGTGCGCTACACCGACTATGCCATGTACCTGACGGCGGAGATCGAGCCAATCGCCGAGATCGAGGACGCCTCGCCCCTGGCCCTGGCCCGCATGCGCATCGTCCGCGAGCACTTCGAGCTAGCCTCCAAAGCCACCGGGCGCTATATGGAAGAAGCCGTCTCGACGGTGATGGGCATCAGCGACCCTGGTGCCCTGGCCGACGCCGTCTCGATGACGCTGGATCTGTCGCTGCACGCCCGCCAGTCCATCTTGGAAACGCTGACCATCCCCGAGCGGCTGGAATTGGTCGATGGCCTCGTCCTCAAAGAGATGCAGGTGCAGCAGATCGAGAGTAAGCTGCAACAGAACGTCCAGGTCGAGATGGACCGCAGCCAAAAAGAATATTACCTGCGCGAACAGATCAAGATCATCCAAAAGGAACTGGCCGAGCACGACCCAGGGCTGCGCGACGGCATGGATCTGCGTGAACGCATCGAGACCGCTGGCATGCCCGACGAGGTGCGCACGCGGGCGCTGCGCGAGATGGAGCGGCTCGACGCCATGAACACCATGGCCCCCGAATACACCGTCCTGCGCACCTATGTCGACTGGCTGCTGGCCCTGCCCTGGACGACCGCGACGACCGACCGCATCGACCTGGACGACGCCCAGCGCATCCTCGACAACCACCACTTCGGCCTGACCAAGGCGAAGGAGCGGCTGATCGAGTTCCTGGCGGTGCGCAAGCTGGCCCCCGCGTCGCGCAGCCCCATCCTCTGCTTCGTTGGCCCGCCGGGCGTCGGCAAAACGTCGCTGGGCCGCTCCATCGCAGAGGCGCTGGGCCGCAAGTTCATGCGCGTATCGCTGGGCGGCGTGCGCGACGAAGCCGAGATTCGCGACCACCGCCGCACCTACGTCGGCGCGATGCCGGGGCGCATCCTCCAGACGATGCGCCAAGCGGGCACGGTCAACCCCCTCTTCGTGCTGGACGAGATCGACAAGCTCGCCTCGGATTACCGTGGCGACCCTGCCGCCGCCCTGCTGGAGGTGCTGGACCCCGAGCAAAACAGCACCTTCTCCGATCATTACCTGGAAGTCCCCTACGACCTGTCGAAGATCATCTTCATCCTGACGGCCAACACCCTGCAAACCGTGCCGCCCGCCCTGCTGGACCGCATGGAGGTCATCGAACTGCCCGGTTACACCGAGGAAGAGAAGCTGCACATCGCGCAAAAGTTCCTGGTGCCACGCCAGTTGACCGACCACGGCCTCACCCCCGCGCGGTTGGAATTCCGCGACGACGCGCTGCGCCACATCATCCGCGACTATACCTATGAGGCGGGCGTGCGCAACCTGGAACGCGAGCTCAGCGGCGTCATGCGCAAGGTCGCCCGCCGCGTGGTGGAGGGCAAGCGCGCCAAGGTCAGCATCACCCCGCCCCGCGTCAGCGGCTACCTCGGGCCACAAAAAGCCTTTGGCCACGAGGCCGAGACGCTGGACCAAATCGGCGTGGCGATGGGCGTCGCCTGGACGGCGGCGGGCGGCGACCTGACCCCTATCGAGATCGCCATTCTCGAGGGCAAGGGATCACTGCAACTGACCGGCCAACTGGGCGAGGTCCTGCGCGAATCGGCCCAGGCCGCCATCTCCTATACGCGTGGGCGGGTTCGCGAGCTAGGGATCTCCCCCACTTTTTACGAAAAGAACGACATCCACATGCACCTGGCGATGGGCGGGGTGAAAAAAGATGGTCCCTCGGCGGGCGTGCCCATCGCCGTCGCGCTGATCTCTGCGCTCAGCGGGCGCGCGGTGCGCCACGACACCGCCATGACGGGCGAGATCACCCTGCGTGGGCGCGTGCTGCCCGTCGGCGGCCTCAAAGAGAAAGCCTATGCCGCCTATCGCGCGGGCTTGAAGCAATTCCTGTTGCCGCGCAAAAATCTGCACGACCTGGACGACTTGCCCAGCGAGATCACCGATGCGCTGCGCCTCATCCCCGTCGATTCGCTGGATGACGTGCTGCCACTGGTGCTGGCCGCGCCCCCGCGCTGCACCGAGGCAACCGAGCACGACGCCCCCAACACCACGCCGCCCGCCGCCCGCGCCACCGATGACGCCCCCCGCGTTGTCGATAAGCCCAACCCCGTCACCCCACACGAGCCGCAGCGCCCCCTGGTCGTGGGGCTGAACTGACAGAGGAGAAAAGCAGCGGAGGTCGGAGACGGAGCGCGCGTGGCGAGGGCTGACCCGCTGGCTCTCGCGCCCTGCTCGCTGCACATGAGTATGCCCTAGACAGGGACGGATACACCACAAAAGGATGAGCCGCGATGAACGGAGCGACTCATGGAAGTGTCTGTGCGGCCCGAGCGAGCGTCTGCAACAGCCGCACAAACGTGATCAAGTCGTCGTCGGTGAGGGCACTCAACAGCACGAGCATCTTTTCCTCGCGCCCCTGACGCAAACGGGTGATGAACGCCTTCCCTTCGGGTGTGAGGTTCACGAGCGTGCGGCGACGGTCGGCGGGATCTTCACGACGTGCCAACAACTGCTGACGGACTAATTGGTCAACCAGGGTGCTCGTCGCAGGACGCCCCAAACCCAACACGCCAGCCAGTTGGTGCATGGGAATGCCATCGCTTTTAAAGAGCACCATCAGCGTTTTGAGTTGCGTCAGCGTCAGTTCGAGCGCCAACCATTCCGGTTCAGCCAGGGCCAGCATCGATTGGGCGACCTGCTCTTGCGCATGGATCATTGCCGCGATCAGGTCGTGTCGTGATGGAGCCATGATGTCACCTCTCCATTGAAGATGCGGGCATGACACTAGCACTGGATCATGCCCGCACGAAAACGGATGCTCGGCCTATTCCGAACGTGCGGCCAGCAATGATGCCGGATCTTCATCCGTCGCTTGCGCATTTGGCATACCAGGGGTGGCGATTTGCGCGGAGCGCCTGAAGAGCGGGGAAGGCCACCAATTCCAGCGCCCCAGCAAGATGACGATGGAGGGAACGAGGAGCGTGCGTACCAAGAAGGTATCCATCAGCACTCCGGCGGCGATGCCAAAGCCGATCTGCTGGATCTGCGCCGAACCTGGGCCACTGCCTGCCGCGAAGCCGAGCACCGCGAACGTCCCGGCGAGAATCATCCCGGCGGTCGTCACGGTGGTTCCCGTGATGCTGACGGCATCCTTGACGGCCTCGCGTAACGGCTTCGTATGGGCTTCCTCACGAATGCGCGTCATGACCAGGATGTTGTAATCCGAGCCAAGCGCCATCAAGAAGATGAACATCAGGAAGGGCAGCACGAAGTTGACGCCGCTCTGGCCGCCGAACCGCACAAACACGATGGCCACCAGTCCCAATGCCGCCAGGTACGAGAGCACCACGCTCGCGACCAGGTACAACGGAGCGATCAGGCTGCGCATGACCAACGCCAGCAACAGCGCGATGAGCACCGCGACGAGCGGAATGATGCGATTCAGGTCACTGGACGAAACCTGATTGACATCATAGGCGAATTCATTCAGGCCATAGACGCCGTTTTGGTCGGCTCCGGCGGCGACAGCGGCATCATTCACCGCCGTGCGCAGTGCCGGGATGGCGTTGAGTTCGGCGGGACCGCTGCCCCCATCTTTGAGGATGGTCAGAAACGCGATCGTTTGCCCGTCGACACTGATGTACTGAGCCGTACTGCGATACACGTTGTACGCAGCGGCGGGCACGGTTGCTTGCAGGGCAGCCGGTTCCTCGGGGGGCAGGTTTTGCGGGGCACCCAATGCCTGATGGAGCGCCGTCAATTGCGCCACCGTCAACGGGATGCCATTGGGGGTGAGGGGACCAAGCACGGTTTGCACGGCAGCGATGCCGCTCAGCTGCTGTTGTGCCACCGTTAGTGATGCCGGGTTCGTCCAGACGGGCTGGGCGAAATGGAAGATCGCCTCGGTAAAGTTGCCCTTGGGTGCCGGAAAGTGCTGCGCGATGAGGGCGGTGCCCGCTGTCGAGTCGGCCCCCACCGGTCCGCTGCCCTGGTCGCCAAAGCCGGAGGTCGGACTATTGATCGTCCCAAAGGCCAGACCACCGAAGAAGAGCACGCCAATCGCCAGCGTCAGGATCGGGCGCTGCACCAAGCCAGTGGTGAGCCTACCCCACAGCCCCACCGGCTGGACGGCGACGGGTCTGGTGGAGGTCGGCCAAAAGACCGCTCGGCCAAAAATCGCCAGCAAGGCGGGCAACATGGTCAGGCCCGCCAAGAGCATCAAAAAGATGCCGATGGCCAACGCTGGCCCCAAGGTTTGATAGAGCGAGAATTGAGCGATCACCAGGCTCAGCAACGCCGAGATCACCGTCAACGCCGAAAACGTGATCGTCTCGCCGACCGTACTGACGGCCTTGATGACCGCCTCTGATGGGGCCAACCCACGGCGCAGTTCCTCACGCACGCGATAGATCAAGAACAAGGCGTAGTCCGTGCCAGCGCCCAACACGAGCACGATCAAGAGCACCTGCGTGATGCTCGACACCGAGAAATTCAAGTGTGTCGCCGCGCCCGTGATGACGGGGCCAGAGAGCGCCAGCACCAGGCCAGCGGGTATCAAGGTGATGAGGGGAGCCAAAGGCGCACGAAAGATCAACAGCAACAACACGATGATAAAAATGATGGTGAAATTCGTCGTTTGGCCCTGCGAGGCATTGGAGCTGGTGACGTTGTCGACCGTCACCGCGAGCGTGCCAGTGAGATGCATCTGCAATCCACTAGCACGGCTCGCCGTGCCCAATTCCGAACGGATCGCGCTCACCAGCGCGTCAGCGGTGCCCCCGCCCCGTGGCGGCACATCCGCCTGAATCGTGGCCTGGCGTGCGGTGCCATCGCGCGAAGTGCCCGTGTCACGAACCAACAACACATGGGGCTGGCTGCGAATGAACGTTTCCACCTGATCGATGGCGGCCAGGTCGTCGGTGGTCAGGGGACCGGCCCCGCGCGCGACGATGAGCGTCAGCGATGCCGAGGATGTGGTGCCCTGAAGCGGTATGGCGAGCTTCGATGCCTTGATGCTCGCCGTCGAATCGGGGAGGAAGCCA
>JBBQSR010000195.1:0-7172 GCA_038234855.1 Ktedonobacterales bacterium
GGCGGCGTCAGCATTAGCACCTACCACAACTAGCTTTTGACTTGGCGACGGAACTTGTGAACAAACAGCCCGCTTGAGTCAGGTAGCAACAACCAGCCTTGGGAAGAAAGCTCGGCCATAAGACCATTTACAGATTTCTCACAAAGAGGGCCTCTAGGGTAATAAGCAGTATAAGCATCGCCATCTGAATCATAAGAGGTTTGGCTGTCTTGGGTTTCATCAATCCCGTTCAAGACCCACTGAACTTTATATTCCGCTGTAGGTACAATATATGTTCCATGCGGTCCTACCGCTGTAGCAAAAAAGAGCCAATAAAACTCGGTTTTGCTAGGCCGCCAGAAGGTTCCCTTGGAAATTTCGACAATTTCTCTTTCCCAAGTTGTCGTGCAGTATTCCCACTGCATACTCTCTGCTTGGTTCCCAACAGTGCCACCTTTAAGAGCTTGGCCGCAGCTTCGGCAAAAGTTGTCCGCAGCATCCACAGGTTTTCCACAGTTCGGGCAGTAAGACATAGTTTGACCTCCTATGGCTTAGGGCGCTTGAAAACGAAGCTCCTGGTAGGGTTACTACCATCCCCCATATAAGGAGTTATTGCGACAAGTTCCCAGCCTACATCGCCAAGTTTATTTAAGTAAGTGAAAAGACTGTCGCTTTGGACTATTACTCTGCCGTCTTCGTACCACTTGATGCCGTCATCAGTAACGACTTTGTACTCCCACTTCTGCATCGCTTGCTCCTTTCTATTTAAAGCACAACAGCGTTTCGCACGTTGTACCACATTGCCCGCTGGCCTGCCAAGTGTAGGCGCAGTAACGGTCCCGTTCTGCGCGGCCAGCATCCGCGACCACAGGGGTTACTTCGTGGGGCTTTGCGAGTGTGCCACAACACTCAGCTTATATATCGTGAGCATGGGCGAGCGGTACGTAAGGGTGACGCCCAGAAGTAGCCGCGCTGGAACATTCACCTCGCTCTTCACGCAGAGTCCCCTGGTTCGACCCCAGGACGACAAACCAACTACACAAACTGTTTTACTTAACGTTCTCTGGCGCTGGCGAAAGACGGGTTCTACAACGATGTCACCTTTCACCGCGTCATCCCTGGCTTCATGGCGCAGGGGGGCGACCCCACGGGCACTGGCACGGGTGGCCCCGGCTACAAATTTAACGACGAACAAGGGGCGCTGCAACTGAAGCATAGCGCGCCGGGTACCCTCTCGATGGCGAATGCAGGACCCAACACGAACGGTTCGCAGTTCTTCATCACCTTTGGCCCTACGCCGCACCTCAATGGCAAACATGGCGTCTTTGGCCGCGTCGTCGCGGGGATGGATGTCGTCAACTCGCTGCGCGAACGCGACCCTGGCCGCGACCGCCAGCCCGGTGACAAGATCCTGTCGATTGATATCGTCGAAGCGTAGAACACCAGGCTAACAGGCCGCTGACGAGTTCGTTCTAGATATCCGCTGACTTCCTACCAACGGAGCATGGAGCATGAAAAATACATGCTCCACGCTCCACGTCATGTGACGCTTTTCGTCGTTGCCAGCTCCCTACGGTGTGATGTGGGCGATGGAAAAGTGGTACTGATTCGCGCTATCGAGTTTGGCGCTGCCAAACCATAGCTTGCCATCGGGCGCGAAGACGCTTTCCCCGGTGATCACCTTGGTGGGCAGTTGCTCAGTGACCAGGGTGCCATTCGGCAGTAGGTGGTAAAATTGGCGTTTGTGTAAGAGGTCTGTATAGCCTCCTCCTAATTGGGTGTTGAACCACACGCCCTTATCAGAAGTGAGGGCAATAGTGAACAATCTCAGGAACGAATTCGGGTTATCCGTGCGCGGCAAGGTGTAGTACGTCACTGTGCGACTCACCAAATCCAGCCTGCCGATCCGCGCTAAGGGTTGTCTCGATGGTGGAGCGAAATCAGCGAACCAGAGCGTATGCTCGCCACTAAACACGAGGCTATTCGCGCCACATGCAATGCACGAGCTATCGACCCCGCCATTGATAGGATAAGTAGTAGTGATCGTGCCATCAAGAGCTAGGCGCTCAATGGCACCGTTGGTGGCAAACCACAAATACCCATCGGGTCCGGTGATGATGCTAACGGTTTGCGACATTGCTGGCAGCGTAAACCACGTCAACTTCCCGGTGAGTGTCATGCGCCCGATACGGCGGATACCTGGATTCTTGTGGTCCCCGTAATCATTGGCGGTGAACCAGAGGTTACTATCTGGTGCTAGGGTTAGTGAATCGACTCCGAAGTTGCCCGAGCCAAAGCTCGGCACTGGCAAAAAGGTGAATTGCCCTGTTGGGTTCATGCGACCTAATGAATAGACAAAAGTATTTTGTGCCGCGTCGAACACCGAATGAATGAACCAGATATCACCCCTTTGGTCAAACACCAAAGGCGAAAGCCGTCTCAAAAGATCCACTTCTTGGCCAGGGAAGGTCGAAGAGGTTGTGTCAGGGATGGGGAAAACGGTCGTGACGCCTGCTGGTGTCGTGCGTGCGAGGTCTTCGCGTATCTGATTGGGGGCGAAGGCATCGTAGCCCTCGCTCCAGATGTTGCCTTGCTGGTCGGTGATCACCTGGCCCGGTTGGTACGTGCCGGTCGAAAAGGCCTGGTAATCCTTCACCGGCGCAGAGGTGAGCGGTGGTGACACGATGGTGCTGGTGACAGTGATCGTCCCCGTCGGGAAAGGGGTCGGCTTGGCTCCCCCGACCTGGGGCGGGGAACCGCGATGCGCTAACACGGTAAAGATCATCGCACTCAACACGACGAATAGCAGGGTCGCCGCGACAGGGACAAGCCACGTGCGACGGGGTCGGATATCGCCCGAGGGCGTGGCCATGGATGAAGGTCGCATGATATGAGACTCCTTATGCGAAGGAGTTGACGAAGGACGGGTGCGATCCCGCCTCGCCAGCTCGTGCAGTTGAACCACGAAACGTGAGGTAGGGATCTCGCGGTCACGGAATGGGGCACCCGCACGCTGCAACCGATCCGCGATCTGGCGTAGCGCGGCATCGTCGTCCTCGGGGGGCATGGGCTGATGGTGGTTCGTCAAAGCTCGACCTCCCCAAGTGGGTGATTGGATGCTGCTAGCTCGGGTTGCAGGGCGCAGCGCAAGAGCGTGAGGGCGCGACGCAACCGCGTGCGGATCGTCGCGGGCGGCAGATGCAGCACCGCGCCGATCTCGGTCGCATCTAGCCCAGCGAAATAGCGCAATTGGACGATCTGGCGCAGTGGCATGTCTAGGGTGGTGAGCGCCTGGGCCAGATCGAGGGTGTCAGCCTGGGCCATCGTGCCCAGGTCGTCGCCGATGACCGCGAGATCGTCGGTGATGGGCACATAGCGGTTGCGCTGCGTGCCAAAGCTGCCACGCAGCCAATTCTGGCAGACATTGACGACGATACGTAAAAGCCAGGGGCGGGCGGCGGTCACATCGCGTAGCTCGGGCCACGCGCGCCAAGCCCGCACAAAGGCTTCTTGGACGGCATCTTCGGCATCGGCCATGCCGACCAGCGCGGTCGCCACGCGCACCGCCGCCATGATATGAGATTGCATCAGCGCCACGAACTGGCCATCATCCATGGGGCATCGCTCCTCGGTGTCCGATCAATTCAACACGTGTCTGTTGTTATGATGCGTCCCAGAGGGCCAAGTGTTTGCCTCATGTGCCCAAAAGCCAATTTACATGCCGAGCAGCGCCAGGACCTCCCCCATCGCGCGGAAGGCGTAGGTGGGGTGTGCGGCCAGCAGGGGCACGGGGTCGTGTGGCCCCCACAGCGCCGCGCCCGAGAGCGCGCCAGCCGCCCTGGCGCAGTGCAGGTCACTCAGGCCGTCGCCGATCAGCAGCGTCCGCGCGGCGGGGATGCCGAGCGCCGTCAGGATCGGCTGCAATGCCTGACCAGAGGGCTTCGGGGTGGGCATGTCCTCCACGAAGACGACGCGAGCGAAATAGGGCAGCAACCCCAGCCGCGCGATCTCGGCCTGGCCCCACGCGCGTAGTTTATTCGAGAGCAGCGCCAGGGGCAGCCCGGCATCGCGCAGCGCCGCTAGCGTGGGGATGGCCTCGGCGAAGCACCGCGCGGCCTCGCCCTCGTGGTCGGCGTAATACTCCATGAAGGCGACCATCAGTTCGGGGATGTGCCCGCGTGCGTCGCTGACGACGCGCATCGAGTCAGGCAAGGGCTGGCCCAGGCTGCGCGCCACCAATGCGGCTGGCGCGGGCATGCCAAAGACCGCGTGCGCCGCCGCCTGGGTCGCGGCGACGTGCAGCGCGGCGGTATCCACCAGGGTGCCGTCCAGGTCAAAGACGATCAGGTCACAGGGTCGTGTCATGAGGCATGCTCTCGCACAGACAGATTTACGCGGTGGGGGCCAGGGCACGGGCATCCGCGCGGGGCAACTGCACATAAAAGGTGCTGCCCTGCCCCGGCACGCTCTCGGCCCAGATGCGCCCGCCCTGCGCCGTCACCAGTTGTCGACAGATGTAGAGGCCCAGGCCGGTACCACGAATCTGCGGCCAGCGCGTCACATCATGCAGCCGAGCGAAGCGGCCAAAGAGGTGCGGCATCTGCTCGGGCGCGATGCCCATGCCCTCGTCGCGCACCGCGATGCAGACCTGGTCATCGGCGGTGCCCTGCGCCGTCACCGTGATGGTGCCACCCTCAGGCGAATACTTGATGGCGTTGCTCAATAGGTTGCGCAGCACCTGTTGCAGCGCCAGGGCGTCGCCACGCACCAGCAAGGCCGACGCGACGTGCGCGTGGACGGTGTGCTTGTCGGCACCTAGCTCGCCCTGGGCGATGGCAGCCTGCACGATGGGGGCCAGGGGCAGTGGCCCCACGGTCATCGCCATGCGCCCCGTCTCGTGGTAGAGCACCTGCACCAGCAGATCTGACAGATAGGCCAGTTCCCCCGTCGCCTGAAGCGAACGTTTGATGTAGTCTTGCGCCTTTTCCGGCGAGATGCGGTCGTGGTAGCGTTGCAAAATCTCCAGGTAGCCATTGATCGCCATCAAGGGGGAGCGCAATTCATGCGAGACGAGCGAGATCAGGTCGTCCTTGCCGGTTTTGTTGGGGGCCAGGGGTGCCGCGTCGTCGGGCACGAGGGCGCGCTTCATCGCTGAGACGATGGCCCCTGTGCCGCTGTGCAGACCCAAATAGTCCGCCGCGCCCGCGTGCAGGGTGGTGGTGGCCCCGCGCACGGTCGGTTGCGGTGCCAACACGATGACGCGCGTGGGGAGATGATGCGTCCGCACCCAGGCCACCAGAGGCGCGAGCACATCGGTCGCGTCGCGCGTCACCAGCAGCAGCACCTGAGGCGTGCGTGCCAGCAACGCCGCCTGGGCCTCGGGCAGGGACGCCGCCCGTGTCAGCGCGAAGGGCGGCGCGGCCAGGGCGCGCCCCTGAGTCGCGCTCACCCGCGCCGCCGCCTCGTACAGCAAAACCGTGATGTCGCCCATATACACAATCCTCTCTTGTGACGGGAGTATAGCAGAAGTGCGTCGCTCGGTCGCCCCCGTTAGGACTTTTTGCGCCCCCGTGGCGGGACCGGACTTTTGGTCAAGATCATTGTGAGAATGCCGAACTAGTCAAGCTGAACCTTTCGTGATATAGTGGTTGTGCAAAGACCACTTGCTGTCGGGAGGTATGGATGCATCACCAGCGATTGCCGGAACCCGCACTACCCCTTGAGCGCGCCATCGTGCGGTGGACGTTGTTGGGAAGCCTGGGCAGCAGTTATGTCGCTTATGCGGCGTGGGCGCATGGACGCGCATTGCGGGTGATGTGCCCATCGCGTCTGCTGTTGCGGCGACGTTGCCCCCTCTGCGGGTTGACCACCGCGACGGGGCATCTCGTGCATGGCGATGGGGCGGCGGCGCGCCGCGCGCATCCCCTGGCCCTCCCCCTCTGGCTCGGCGCATCGGCGTGGTATCTTTGGCAGACAGTGACGCTCGCGAATCGCATTGCTCAGAAAGTAGGCTGAACCATGGCGACGGCAACCACTATGTTGCAGGTGCAGACACCGATTGAATTAGAATCGATGTCCACCGGCTATATCGCGCAAGGGTACATCATCGCAAGTCGCACCCCGACCTCGATCACGTTGATCAAGCGCAAAGAGTTTTCGGTTTTATGGCTGGTGATCGGCTTCATTCTCTGCGTCCTCCCCCTGCTCATTTATCTGATCGTGTACGCCGCTGATTCCGATAAGATGATCGTGATCAACCTTGGCCCTCCAGGTCAGGGCCAGCCCGCATCTGGGGCCTATGGCATGATGGGTGCCACGGGCTATAGCCAGCCGCAGTTGGCGGGTCCGCCGGCTGGTGCCCCGCGCTCGCCCGACGGCAACTATTGGTGGGACGGCCAGACCTGGCAGCCGGTGCAGTCCTCGCCCTATGGTACGCCGCCATCATCGCCCTTCGCGCCCAGCCCCTCGCCCTATTCGCAGCCCTACGGTGGCACGCCCTATAGCGGCCCAGATGTGCCCTACCCCGGCGCGAGTGGTCCGTACCCCACGCCACCGACGAATGACGCGCCGCCGCCAGCCGTCTAGCATGTGCTAACCGCCCAGGGGCAGATTCAGCGTCGGCGCGGGCTGGCCGCGCATCGCGCTGATGACCCCCTGGGCCTCGTTGACGAGGTGGCGCGTCACCACCATCGTGTGCGCGCAGACCCCGCGATATTGGAAGCCGGGGCAATCGCAGATGACGCGTTGCGCCACGGCATCGACATAGGGCAGGTGCACCGTACCCGGCTGCGAGCGGCTGGGGATGGCGAAGACGCGCACCCCGTTGATGGTAGCCTGACCGACGATGCGCAGATCGTCATGCTTTGCCAGTTCGATGGCGCGCCGCACGTCGCGCCAGGTGGGGGTGATGGGGTAAGCCCCTTGCATAGTGGGTGTCTCCTTTGTCGTCAGCGCGTGGTCACAGTGGTCAACGACGCGTTGACAATCCTCCCTTACCTATTCTCTTTGTGACCAGCCTTTCTGGCAGCTCAACCCGCGCTGCGCCAAGGGTGCGGACAGCGATCTCCCTACGGAACTTCGCCATCACGTGTCCCTGAAACCCGACCATCTGCAAACGCCCATTCCGCTCTGGTTCCGGGGGTGGGGACCAAACGCGCCCGCTCTCGCCACAGTCTGGCGAGTCGCCATCGCAC
>JBBQSR010000196.1:0-7113 GCA_038234855.1 Ktedonobacterales bacterium
CTTCTGCGGCTCGAAGCGTTGCGGCGGCGGGTCGGTGTCACCCTGGCCACTTTTGTAGCCTTTGATGAACGCCAGCAGGGATGGGTCTTCATTCCCTGGGATAACGGCTTGGGCTTCGGGCAGATGCAGCAAGTCGAGCACCTTGCCCCCACGCTCGCGCATGATCTCGACCACTTCGGCCTGGTGTTGGTAACTGCCATCGTCGGCCAGGCGCAGCAGACTGATCATCATCATCTCTTTGCGGTTTGGGTCCTGCGACGGACGTACTTTGGGCACAGTGTCGCCGGGCCGTTGCAGACTGGCCCACGTCAACACGATGAAAGCCACCTCTTTCAAGGTCTCGCTGCGCCGCTCTAACCCAAACTTGCGGCCCATCGCACGGAATGCCAGCACGCGCGCCCCTGGGGTGGGAGGCAGGTTGGGCACTCCGGCAATGATGATTTGCTTGTCGGTTTGCACGAAGAGCGTGGGGCCGTGCGTGCTGTCGGCCAGCAAAAACTCCTTGGCCCACTCCGTCAGGTAAGCGATATCCATGCGAGAAGACCCTTTCTTGAGGATGAAAATGCGCTCCTCCCATCATACACCGTCGCGGGGTCGAAAGCGCGTGTTCACCCCTCCTTCTTCGGCGGCAATTGCGCGGGGGGTGGCGGCATGTAGGGGAGGCCAGGTGTGACAGCGCCCACGCCGCCCATCGGGGGCGCGATGCCCCGGCGTGCCATTTCCAGCCAGGCTTGGCGCAGGACGAAGGCTTCAGGGTCCACGCCGGGGAGTTGCTCGCCGATGAGCGCCATGTCCTGCACGTACATTTCTAACTGCTCGTGGGCGATGCGCATCGCCAGCTTCGCCTTCAGGTAATCGGGGGAGGGGATGGAGCCACGCCAAAAGACCGTCTCGACCATCAGCCCATGGGGGGTCAGCAGTTCGTTCACCGCGCTGCGCAAGATGTCGGTGATGCCCTCGCGCGCGTCCGAGCGTTTGAGCGCGGCGGTCGTGTAGTTCAGCAGCAATTGGCGCGCGACCGTACTGATGGTGTGCTCCACCAGCCGTTCGCGCTGCTCGGGCAATTTCAGCAACGTCTGTTTCAGCAAAGGATCGATGTGGCCCACATCGGGGCGGATCTGCCAGGTCAGTTCCAGATTCATATAGACCGATTCGCCGTCGCTGGCCGCGAGCTGATAGACGTCGAATTTGAGCGACTGGGGGCGCATATCCAGCGGCGCGCCGATGACTTCATCGACCCAGGGCAGCAGCACGATGACGCCCGATTGCCCCAGCCGATGCATCTGCCCGAAGCGCGAGATGATGGGCCGCAGCGGTTCGGCGGTGTTGTGCAGCCCCACTTTGAGCAGGATGGCGGCGAAGATGACGGTCCCCAGGACGATCCAGAGTCCTTGGCTGGGAAAGAGCAGCACCAACACGATGAGGAAGCAGGGCACGCCGATCAACAGCGCGCGGGTGAGCGAATCCATGCAATGTACTCCGGCGGGTCCTTCTATCGCGCCCCATTCTTGCGATGGTATGCGGGGTGATGAAAGCACTGAGAGGTTTCGCAAACGCGATGCCATGCTGCATGCATAGCCCGTTTGTCGCATCCGTTACAGGCATTGGCGTCTGGCGTTGTATCTTTGCACAGTGCGGTGTGAGCATGGTGTACGCATTCGCTGGCAACCACTTTTGAGGGTAATCGCGTGGTTTTGGCTCCCCCCTTTCTGCCCGCGCCTGGTCCCATTCCCCATGACCAACGGCCCGACCTCGACATCTTGCCGGGCGAGGTGTCGGGGCAAAACGAGCGTCAGCGCATCCTAGCCATCTTCGAGACGGTGCGCCAACGCGACATCCTCACGGCGGAGCATTCGCGCCGCGTCGGCATCTATGCCCAGCGGCTCGCCCGCCAACTGGGCCACCACCGCGCCGAGATCGCCGCCTTTGGCCTGGCCGGGCGCATCCATGACGCGGGAAAATCATGGATGCCTAACGACATCCTCAAAAAGACCGGGGAACTGAGCAGCGAAGAGACGGCGTTTATTCGCGGGCACACCACCATCGGTGAGCGCATCGCCATCGCCTATGATCTGCCGCAGTTCTACCTGGACGCCATCCGCAACCACCATGAGTGGTTCGATGGCAGCGGCTACCCTGACAAGCTGGCGGGCACGCAGATCCCCTTCGTGGCGCGGCTGCTGGCGGTGGTCGATGCCTTTGATGTCATCACCTCGGACCGGCCCTATCGCTCCGCCGCCGAGTGCGCCCACGCCGTTGATGAGATCCGTCGCGCCATGGGGCGGCAGTTCGACCCCGAGATCGCCGAGGCCTTCATCGCGATGGTCAACCACCAAGAGCCAGCAGATTTCCTCGTCGCGGCGCGGCTGTGCCCCGTCCCCTGGGACCCCGCCCGCAGCGGGGCGTGGTATCAGATCGTCACCACCTATTAGCGCGGCTGGCTCAGCGGGTCGTCTTGAGGGTCGTGGTCGCCTGGGTCGAGTTGGGGCGCAGCAGCGGCAGCAGCCGATCGACCGCCGTGTTTGAGGGCGCGGGCCAGGTCAACGTGAAGCCCGCCCAGGCCGCTTCGAGCGACTGGATGAGGTCGCGCACCGCGCGCTCTAGCTTCAGCCGTTCGTCGCGGTCGTGCAACAGGCTGGGGATGCGCGCGTTGGCGGCATTGATCATCTGGGCAAGGGGGGCGAGGTCTTCGCTGGTCGTGATGGACTGGGGCCGATGATTCGCCATCGCTTGCGCGATCTGCGTTTGCAGCGCCATGGCATCGGCGTCAAGACTGCTGCGTTTCACGCGGATGCGGCGTTCCATCGCGGCGAGTCGATAGGTGAGGGCCGCCTCGGTAGCGAGTGCGCCATGCAGTTGCGCCAGCAACCATTGCGCCGCGAAAGCCAGTAAGAGCGTCCCCAGGAAGATGAGTGCGAGATTGAGCCACACCAGCGCCGACGCAGTAGGTGCAGCGAGGGCATGCCAACTGCCGTCTTGGGTCAGCGCCACATTCAGGGCGTAGAGCGCGAAGGCCAAGGTCAGCCCCACCAGCGCCGTCCAGCGTTCCGTCAGCAGCGCCGCCAACAACACCGCCCCCGGCAAGAGGAAGAAGATGCCAGGCTGTGGCCCCACCAGGACCATGCCGATGGTGAGGGCGACGAAATCGTACACCAGCAGCCAGCGCGCGGCGGTGGCGACACGACCCGCCGTCATGGCTTGCAGCGCCAGCGCGCTCAGCGCGAGGCCTGCCGTCGCCAGGCTGAGCGATGCCGCCCCCCACACATGCAGGTCTGGCGAAGCGATGAGCACCGTCACCCCCGTAATGGCGGCGACCAGGCTCAGCCCGACATGCCCCCACACCCAGCCACGCGCCAGGCTGGCCTGGGCGTGCTGCCGTGCCACCGTCTGTGGCTGGCGCAACGCGTATGGCCCGACCGGGATGCACACCGTTGCCGCTTGCTGCTGGCTGGTCGGCTCCGTCGCGGGCACCGCTGGCGCGGGCGTGCGGAGTGGCGATATCGTTTCGTACCGATGAAGTGCGGTTCCACGCATGGAAAAGTCCTCCAGAGTCAGAGCGCCTTTGCGAGCGCAGATGGTGTTTGCCCGGCTGGGCCACCCCACAACCGCCTCGTCCCTCAACCCAAGCCACCTTCGCACGCATCACATGCGAGCTATCCTGTTATATACAACGAACGAAACGCGCATAGGTCATTTGTTCGGGGCATTGTTGTCAGATTTTGGTCTTTCATGGGTCTGTCACCCCCCTAACCATATCACTCGCACTACCCCTGTCGCAACTGGGATGCCATTATGGGATCAACTACACAAATGCAGCTACAACCATCGGGGCAGGCGACACCGTCCCGCGCGCGGGCACCAGCACCCTGGCGGCGTGCTTTGAGAGACGATTGAGAGGCTGGCGGGGCGGGCTGAGAGTCGCTGGTGAGGTCCGCGCCGATAGAGAAAGCTACAGTATGCGTAACGGAAATGCCCACAAACGCCGATTGAGCACTACTAGGGAGGAGCCGTAATGCCCGATACTACTATTGAGGAGCTAGACGCCCTAAAGAATGAGCTGCTCGGCACCGTGAGCCACGAATTGCGCACGCCCCTGGCGGCGATCTCGGGCAATGTGGCGCTGTTGTTACAGGACACCGCGCCACTGCCGCTCAGCGAGCAGCGCGAATGCCTGACCGAGATCGCCCAGGCCGCGCAGCGCCTCGCCAGCGCCATCACCATGTTGATCGATGTCGCGCAGCTCACCGCGCGTACCGCCCTGGTGGCGCAGCGCCCAGTCTCGGTGGCGCATCTGGCCCGCGACGCGCTCGCCGTTGCCCGTGCCGCCGCGCCGTGGCACCAGGTGCGCCTCGCCATGGAGCCTGAGATGGCGGCGCGATGGGTGCGCGGCGACGCCGAGTGGCTGCGGCGGGCACTGGACCAACTGCTGCTGAACGCGACGCAGTGCACGCCAGAGGGCGGGACCATCACCCTGGGGCTGCATGACTGCGAGGTGGCGGGGCAGGCGGGCGTCGAATTGGCCGTGCAAGACACCGGCTCTGGCATCGCCGCGCAGCATCTGCCGCATCTCTGTGAACCGTTTTATCGGGTCGATACCAGACTGACCCGCGAGGTCAACGGACTGGGGTTAGGGCTGGCGCTGTGCCAGGGCGTCGCCAACGCCCATGGCGGCGCGCTCAGCATCGTGAGCATGGTGGGGCAGGGCAGCACCTTTCGTCTGCGCTTGCCCGTGTTGGTAGATCCGTCAGCCTAAGGGCGACTACCCATCATTTCATCATCAAGGAGTACCTGCTATGTCCGCTAAAAAGCCCGTGGTGCTGGTCGCCGAAGACGATCCCCAGATGATCCGCCTGATCACGCGCAGCCTGCAAACCCAGGGCTTCGAGACGGTGCTCGCCCCTAATGGTCAAGACGCGCTCGACCGTGTCATCGACAGCGCGCCCGACCTGGTGCTGTTAGATGTGATGATGCCCAAGCTCGACGGATTCGCGGTGTGTGAGCGCGTGCGCACCTTTTCGACCGTGCCCATCATCATGCTGACGGCGCGCGGCCAAGACCAAGAGAAGGTGCGGGGCCTGGACCTGGGCGTCGATGACTACCTGACCAAACCCTTCAACCTGGACGAACTATATGCCCGCGTGCGGGCCGTCCTGCGACGTTCGCAGTTCGGCACCGCCGACCACACCGGACCATCGCAGCTTGCCATCGGCGATCTGATCCTCGATCTGGCGCAGCACGCGGTCATCATCGACGGGCAGATGCAACCGCTGACGCCCGTCGAGTTTCGCTTGCTGGCCCATCTGGCGCACCACGCCGGGCGGGTGGTGACGCAAGATGCCCTGCTCGAACACGTGTGGGGCCAGACCTATGTGGGCGAGGGCCACATGTTGCAGGTGGCCATCAATCGTCTGCGCCGCAAGATCGAACCAGACCCCAACTCGCCGCGCTACATCCTCACCCGCGTGGGGGTGGGCTATCTGGTGCCCGCGCCCGCCTTGGCCGCCTCGTAGGGCACCGCCGCCGTCGCCAGCGGCAGGGCGATGAAGAAGGTCGTACCCTGGCCCAGCCGAGAGGTGAACCAGATGCGCCCACCCTGCCGCTCCATCAGCTCACGGCAGAGATACAGCCCTAGCCCCGTCCCCATGATGCCCTCGGCCATGGCATTCTCGGCGCGGGCAAAGCGCCCAAAGATGCGCGCTTGCTCTGCGGGGGGAATGCCGATGCCCTGGTCGCGCACCGCCAGCACGGCTTGGCCGCGCCGCACGCTGCCCATCAGCGTCACCACCACCTCGCCCCCCGCCGGGCTATACTTCACCGCGTTGCTCAGCAGATTGGTGATGACCTGTTCCAGCCGCATGGTATCGCCAAAGACCGTGAGTGGCTTGGCTGGTGCGCGCATCCGCAGTTGATGGCCCGGCGCGGTCACATGTATCCGGTTGATCATGTGTTCAGTGAGCACGCCCAGGTCGAGCGGTGCCAGTTGCAGGGGCAGGTGGCCCGCCTCTAGGCGCGTCACATCGAGCAGGTCGTTGGCGAGCTGGGCCAGCCGCCCCGACGCGACCTGGATGGCCGACAGGATCTCGCGCTGCTCGGTGCTCACCTCGCTCTCAGGCAGGGTCTGCGCCAGCAACTGCACATAACCGCTGACGACCCCGATGGGCGTGCGTAGCTCGTGCGCCGCCATCGCCAGGAACTCGCTTTTCACCCGCTCGGCGTCTTGCATCGCCGTCACATCTTGCTGCGTGACGAGCGCCCCCCTCTCGGGCTGCCCCTGCGCGTCGCGCCAGCCCAGCATCTCACCATCGAAGGGCACCGCGTTGATGAGGATCGGCAGTTGCGTGCCGTCGGCGTGGCGAATCACCTGCTGGCGTTGGGTGACGGCGACGCCGGTGCGCACCACCTGGATCGTCGCTAACTCCGCTACCGCTTGTGGGCGGCCATCGGGCCAGCAGATACGCGTGCCGACGGTTTCGATGAATTCTGGCAGCGACGCACCAACCTCCCATTTGCCATTCCAGACGACAGCGGTCGCGGCGTTCGCCAGCACCAGGCGTGCGTCAGCACCACGCACGAGATCTGCGGCGTTCGGCAACTGCTCGATGATGCGCTGCAACAACGCCATACGTGCCTCGGCATCGACCATGGCCCGATGCTCTGCCTCTTGCGCATGGCGCGTGGTCAGATCCTCCACGATTGAGAGGAAATATTCGGGAGTGCCATCTTCCTGAAGAATCAACGACGAATTGACATAGACCCATACTTCATGGCCAGCCTTGTGGATGTACCGTTTTTTCAGCGATAAGCGCGTGGTGTGCGGGTTCACCGTCGCGTGCATACCCCCGTAGGACTGCGCGACATCCGCCGGATGCAAGATATCGGCCACCGTTACCTGAGCCATCACGTCGGCGGTATAGCCCACGATGTCACAAAATTGCTGGTTGAAGGACAAATGGCGGCCATCTAAGCTCGTGCAGACCAACCCCACCGGCACATGCGCGAAGATGTGCTGCAACCGTTGCGCACTATCACGCAACGTTTGTTCCGCTTGCTTTTGCGCGGTGATGTCGTGATAGATGATGATGCCGCCGTCGATCTCGCCCATGGCATCATACG
>JBBQSR010000197.1:0-7108 GCA_038234855.1 Ktedonobacterales bacterium
GCCGTGACGGCGGCGGCGTTCGCGTGGCCGCTGAGGGCCAGCGTCAGGTCAAAGTCGGCCAGGGTGTTCAGCAGCACCTCGCGCACGCCCGCCTCGCCGCCCAGCGCCAGGCCCCACATGTATGGGCGACCGAGCAGCACGGCCCGCGCGCCCAGCGCCAACCCCTTCAGGATGTCGACCCCGCCCCGGATGCCGCTGTCGAAGAGCACGGGAATGGTGCCATTGACCGCCGCGACGACACCGGGTAGGGCATCGAGCGCGCCCACCGCGCCATCGACCTGCCGCCCGCCATGGTTGCTGACGATGATGCCATCCACGCCGTAATCGAGCGCGGTACGTGCGTCGTCCTCGTGCAAGATGCCCTTGAGGATGATGGGCAAGCGCGTATGCGCGCGCAAGAAGCGCAGGTCGTCCCACGTCAACGTTGGATTCGAGAAGATGCCGATGAAGTAGCGGATCGCCGCCGTCGGGTCCGCCTCGGGTGGCTGTGCCAGCGCCGCGCGGAAGGCCGGATCGGTCAAATAATTCGCGATGCCCTGGCCGAGCAGGAAGGGCAGGTAGGCGTTTTGCAGATCGCGGGCGCGCCAACTGAGCAGCGCGGTGTCGAGCGTCACGACCAGCGCGGTGTAGCCCGCCGCCTCGGCGCGACCCAGCATGCTGGCGGTCACATCGGGGTTACGACCCCAGTACAGTTGGAACCAGCGCGGCGTGGTACCCGCGACGGCGGCGACCTCTTCCAGCGATTTCGATGATGCCGTGCTGAGGACGAAGGGGACGCCCAGCGACGCGGCGGCACGCGCCACCGCCAACTCGGCCTCGGGGTGCGCAATGGACTGCACGCCGATGGGAGCCAGCAGCAGCGGCACGCTCAGGTTCGCGCCCAGCAGCGAGACGCGCAGGTCACGCTGGGCGACGTTACGCAGCATGCGCGGCACGACCGCCCAGCGCGCGAAGGCGGCGCGGTTCGCGCGCATCGTCGCCTCGGCACCCGCGCCGCCCGCGATGTAGCCATAGGCCTCCGCGCTGAGCACGGCCTTGGCTGCCGCTTCCAGCGCGTCGGGGTCGATGGGCAACGTCGGCTTCGCGCCCCCCATGCCGCCCATGTAGATGGCGAACTGCCGATCCATGCCATATTGCGAGGGAAGGTCACTCATCGGGCGCACACTCCTTTGGTGGCGAAGCAACGAACATCGTTGGCCCCGATTGTAGCACACACAGGGAGCGTCCTCAAATGCAGGAGTGATGCGCCAACGCGCGGGCGGATTCGGTCGCCCCCACACAACACAACATCCCCGCGCCATCGGAGGGGATGGGCGCGGGGATGCGAGATGCGATGCGCTTAGGCCTGGGGCGTGGCCGCGACCTCGGTCGCCTCGGGGGCGACGGCGTAGACGCTGACGCGCTTCTTGTCCTTGGTGTGCCACTCATACTTCACCTTACCGTCGACGGTGGCGAAGAGGGTGTGGTCGCGGCCCAGACCGACATTCGTGCCGGGCATGATGCGCGTGCCACGCTGGCGCACGAGGATGCCGCCCGAACGGACGATCTCGCCGTCATAGCGTTTGACGCCGAGCATCTTGGGGTTAGAATCGCGTCCGTTCCGTGAACTGCCGACGCCTTTTTTATGAGCCATGGTCGATCCTCTTTCTCAGGGTGCGTGGGGCGTCAGGCTTCGACGGCCTGGGGCACCACGCTCTTGCCATTCACCAGCACGTCATTGATGCGCAGATACGTGTAGTTTTGGCGATGGCCCGTCTTGCGGCGATAGCGTTTCTTGGACTTGTACTTGAAGACGATGATCTTTTTGCCACGACCCTGGTAATCCACCGTGGCCTTGACCACGGCACCAGCGATGAGGGGTGCGCCGACCAACGTTTCGGTGTCGGTCGCCACCAGTAAGACCTGGTCGAGATCGACCGTCTCATCGGGGGCGAAGGGCAACAATTCGACGTCGACCACTTCCCCAGGGTGCACTTTATATTGCTTGCCCCCGGTTTGGATGACTGCAAACATGGGTGATGCTCTCCACACGCGCAGCCACTCGCGGTGCCGCGCCATTTCGGGTGATCTGGGTAATATCGCCCCTTATGATAGCATCCCCTTTGCTCGATGTCAAGCAGATGGGGCGTTTGGCGGGCGCGGAAACCCAGGAATCTGGGGGTGTCAGGGGCTGGTGGTCAGGGTCAGGTCGCGCTCGGCGACCTGGGCCGCCACGATCGCGGTGAGGGCGTCCACCACCAGGGCATCTAGCCGCCCCGCCTCGACCTCCGCGTGCAGATGCGCGATGCCAGCGGCGACGGACCGACTGGGGTGGTAGGACCGATCCGCGATGTACGCCTCATAGATATCGGCGACCGTGACGATGCGCACCAGCAAGGGGATGTCTGCGCCGCGCAACCCATCGGGGTAGCCCGAGCCATCGAGATATTCGTGATGCGACCGCACCATCGGCAAGAGGCGCCGCAGCGACGCGACCGGGGCCAGGCAGCGTTCCCCCAGGATCGGGTGCTCGCGCATGATGTGCCATTCCGCCTCGGTCAGCGCGTCCACCTTGGTCAAGATGCTGTCGGGGATGGCGATCTTGCCGACATCGTGGACGAGGCCGCCCAACCGCGCCATCTCGACCTCCTCTGCGGGCAGACCCAGCCGAGCGGCGATGGCGGCGGCATAGCGCGCGACCCCCTCGGAGTGCGCGGCGGTGTAGCCATCGCGCAGGTCGATGGTCATCAGCAACGTCCGCACCGCTTCGAGGTTCGCCGTGGCGTGCAGGGTGACGAGCGTCGCCTTCTGGTCATTGGGGTGCCCATCCGCCCCCAGCAACTGCGGCGAATAGCGATTCACCCGGTTGCGGCCCTCGTGCTTCGCCGCATAGAGGGCGATATCCGCCGCCTTCAGCAGCGAGGTCGCCACCGACGCGTGCACCAGGTAGGTCGCCACCCCCAGCGACGCGGTGATGCTGATGCCCTCCGCGCGGCCCGGCACGGCGATGGGCTGCGACGCGATCTCGTGGCGGATGCGCTCGGCGATTGCCAGAGCGTCGTCCATCCCCGTCTCGGGCAAGATCACGGTGAATTCCTCGCCACCGTAGCGCGCGGCGACATCGTCCGCGCGGATGGCGCGCTCGATGGCCTGGGCCACCGTCTTGAGCGCCAGATCGCCGATGTCGTGCCCATAGGTTTCGTTGAAGGTACGGAAATGATCGACATCCAGCATGATGACCGACAGGTGCAGGGACTGACGGGTGGTCGCGTCCATCGCCGCGTGCAGCCGCTGCTGGAGTGCGCGGTGGTTATAGAGGCCAGTCAGCGGATCGCGGAAGGCCAACGTTTGCGCCTCGGCATGCAGCCGTGCGCGGTGCAGCGCCACCGCGATCTCATCCGCCACCGTGCGCAACAGTTCCTGCTCGGTGTTGTCCCATTCGCGCGTCGCGTCGGCGGCGAAGCTCAGCATCAGCACGCCAAACGTCTCATCCGCGTAGCGCAGGGGCAAAAAGGCCATCTGGGCGAAGGGCAGGGCGGCATTCTCGGGCAAAACAGACTGATTGAAAAGCGCCTCTCCCATCGCGATGACCCGTAGCGCCAGCAGGGGGGCATCTGGCGCGATGGCGACGCGCTCGAATTTTTCCCTGAGGGGGGCGATCTGGCTGTCGTCAGTCATCTGGTCGATATCGATGCTGAGCACCTGCACATAGGCCGGTTGGTCGAGCCGTCGCGCCAAGATGCTGCAATAGGGCACGTCCAGTTCGCGCCTCACGATGTGGGTAGCCGTCTGGGCGATCTCGCGCTCCGTCAGGGCCGAGGCGCAGTGGTGAGCCAGGGACCGCAAGAGATGGTTGTGGTGCTCCTCGCGGTAGGCGCGCGTGATGTCGCGGATGACCCCCAGGACGCTGCGCAGTTGCCCATCAGGCATGCGAATCGGTACGGCCTCGAACTGAACGACCTTGCGTTGCCCATCGGTGAAGCGTATGAAATACACGGCAGGAGGTGGGGGCGCTTCCCCGGCGAGCACCCGGCGGAGCGGCAACTGATCGTCAGGAACGCGCTGGCCATCCACGGTATGAACCGTATACGCGCGCTGTGGCCCATGCACCTTTAGGCCCGCTTGCAGCCCCAAGATCTCGTCACAGGCGCGATTGCGATAGATCTCATGCCCCTGCGCGTCGATCATCAGCAACGCATCCTGCACGCTGGCAAAGATGACCTGCAAATGCGCGCTCAGGCGCTCACTCTCGCCCAGGGCGGTCACGAGCTGTGCCTCGGCTTGCAACCGCTCGTTGATCGCCGCCTTCAGGGCATCATTCATCTCGCGGGTCGCCACTTGCTGCGCCGAGATCGCCTCGTTTCGCTGCTGCACTTCTTGGATCGAGGCACTCAATTGATGATTGCTCGCGGTGAGACGCGCGTGGATGCGGCTGAGATGGCGACTCATGACGGCACCCATGATGAGGGCACTGACGATAGCGAGGAGGCTCACCCCGATGAGGGTGAACGTGGTATTACGACTCATGGTGAGCGCGTCGGCTTGGATGGCGTCGACATCGTGATGCTCGATCCGCTGCGACTGCTTGAGCAGCTCGGTGAGCAGCAGACCCTGGGTGCGAAATGCGCCATTTTGCAGGGCGATGGCGAGGGCATCGCCCTGCGGTGTGTCGAGCTGAAGGTCAGCGAGATAGATGCGCTCATAGGCCAGCCAGACCGCCAACGCCTGGTTGAGGGCTGCTAGCGCGAGGGGTTTCGTGGGCGGGTGGGGCAGGGCGAGATAGGCGGCGACGGTGGATTGCAAGATGCCCACATCGCCAAGCGCGACCGTGGTGTCGCTGGCGCGTGACGCGGGATCGGTGCTAAACAAGATCTGGCGGTTGTCGCGCTGCGTCGTCACGAGGGCGATTTGGGCATCGGTCAGCGCGCTCAGGGCGGTGACGTTGACTTGCGCCACCTGGACGACATTGCGGTGCAACGTCAGCATTCCCCAGGCCCCCAGGCTACAGACGCCGAACATCAGCAGGACGATGACGACGACCATGCCGCTCAAGATCCGCCCTGGCGCTCCCCAAAAGGGCACCACGGCGCGCGGGAAAGAAGGAGCCATCGTCGTCACCCCTCGCGCAGCATGAGATAGCTCTCACTATCGACACGATGCACGGGGGGCTTGAGCGCGCCATGGGCGGCTAGACGGCGTCGCTCATATCCAACTCCATCAGGTCCTCTTGCAGGAAGCCATCGACGAGGCCGGTCGATTCCATGGCATCGACGGCTTCGCGATATTCGTCCCAGGTCAGGCGACGGTTGAGCGTGGGGTCGTTCAGGGCCTTATAGGCGGGGAAGTATTGATCCATCACGCTCACGGGGGTCTCTGGCCCCAATTCGTCGGCGATCCACTGCAGCACCTCGCGCGTCCCCGCGATGCCGTTGGGCATCACCAGGTGGCGGATCAGCAGGCCGCGCCGCCCGATGCCGTCATCGTCCAGCGTCAGCGGCCCCACCTGGCGATACATTTCCTTCAGCGTCTCGCGGTTCGAGGCGACATAGTGCGGCATCTTCGAGGTACGGATGGCGTGTTTGTCGTCGGCATACTTCGCGTCGGGCAGATAGATATCCACGATGCCGTCCAGCAGTTGCAGCGTCGCCAGATTCTCGTACCCCGCGCAGTTATAGACGAGGGGGATGTGCAGCCCCTGCTCCGCCGCGATGACCAGCCCTTTGAGGATCTGCGGCACGTAATGGGTCGGCGTCACGAGGTCCAGGTTGTGCACGCCGCGCTTTTGCAGCAGCAACATCATCCGCGCCAGTTGCGCGGGCGTCACGTTTTGGCCGTGACCGTCCTGGCTGAGCCAGAAGTTCTGGCAATAGGTGCAGCGTGCCTGGCAAAACCCAAAAAAGATCGTGCCCGCGCCCCGCGTGCCACTGATGGGCGGCTCTTCGCGGCGGTGCACGTTCCACGAGCCGACGATGCATTCCGTGGTGGAACGGCACACGGCCTTTTTGCCCGCCAGCCGGTTCACCCCGCAGTTCTGCGGGCAGATGGTGCAGCTCGCCAGGACCTCCCACGCGGCATCGGCCCGCCGCTGCAACTCGCCCGACGCCAACAGAGTCAGGTAACTGGGGTACAATGGTTCTGCCATGGATGGTGCCACCTATTGCTCGAAAAATGCGCTCACGGGCGCGGTGAAATCGGGGATGACTGTGCCACCCTCTAGTGTGTCGGTCACGCCGAGCGTCACCACATCGTCATCCGGTTGCCATACCTCGATGATGCGCTCATCGGGCCAGGCGATCCACAACAGCCGCACCCCCGCTTGCATGTACACGCGGGCCTTCTTTTCCATCTGCGCGTGGGTATCATCTGGCGAAGCGATCTCGACCACCAGGTCCGGCGCGAGGATGGCATAATCGCCCCGCTTCTTGGCATTGAGCAAGCGGATCGGTTGCACGAAGGACAGATCGCAGCACAGCAGGGTTTCGGTGTCGCGTGGCAACGGCAGATTATAGCAACACCCGCCCAGCAATTTCCGGAACTGATCGTCGGCCATGGAACGGCCCAAGACCCGAAAGAAATTGCCCTGCACGCTGGCGTGTAGCCCGGCTGGTCCTGGCATGCGAATCAACCTCCCCGCGTATAGCTCAAACACAAAGCACTCGACCAGCGGTAAGCGATCAAACGTTTCAATGGTCATCTCACCCAGTTCGGTGACATAGGTTCCCCATGGCGCGACAGGTGGCGGATACGCGAGATTGCTCGGGACCATGGTGCCATCCTCTCTTGCATTTGTCGCCCCTCATTCTACCATAATGGGTGAGGCAGAATGAACGAGGGGAGAATGCCATGGAACTGCGACCGATCACAGGCGACAACTGGTATGCGTGCGTCAAGATGAAGGTGCGGCCCGACCAGGAAAACTTCGTTGCTAACAACGCGTTTTCGCTGGCACAGGCGGCGTATACGCCAGGGCTAGTGCCGCTAGCCGCCTATGAGGGCGACACGATGGTTGGCTTCACCATGTTTGACGCAACGCCCGACGACGTGGGACGCTACTGGATCATTCGCATCATGGTGGACCCGGCACAACAGGGCAAGGGCTACGGGCGCGCGTTGACGGCAGCGGTCATCG
>JBBQSR010000198.1:0-7087 GCA_038234855.1 Ktedonobacterales bacterium
AGGCGGTGTCGGGCGTCTGCACGTTATAAAAGGTTTTCAGGTCGGCGCTGTGCAGCGTCACGGGCGGCGGCGTGCGTTCGCCGCGCACCACATCGACCAGCTTCGGGTTCATCGCGAATTCGTGGATCAATTCGGCGCTGAGCAGGTTCGCGTCGAGGCCACCATAGGGGTCGCCCACATGCGTCGCCTTGCCGACCACGTAGAAAAGCGGCAGCAGTTTGCCCACCGAACCGGAGTAGATCGGGCGCTCGGGGTCGCCCGCGAAGCGTGGCGCGACATAGTCGGTGTTGATGAGGCCGCGCAACCGTCCCCCCGCGCGTGCCCGATATTCCGCCAGCCAACCGATCAGCGCCAGCGCCCCGGCGGATTGCCGCTCTTCATCTGGCGTGGCGGCCAGGATGATGGTGAAGGGCGGCGGTTCGCCCGCGAGGGCACGGCGCGCGAAATGACGCATCACCGCGATGTTGACGGCGACCCCGCTCTTCATATCCAGCGCGCCGCGCCCAAACAGCCACTCGTCGGGACGCTCCAGCGTCTCGCCGTTGCCCAGCAAGGTCGGCCAGTGTGGGGCCAGCGCCTCGGGGTCACAGGCGAGCGGCGCGAGGTCGCCATAGTCCGCGATGCCGATGGTGTCGGTGTGGCCCAGCAAGATGACCGCATCCGGCACGGCCCCCGGCAGCACGGCGATGGCGTTGTGTCGCCCAAACGGATCGTCAGGGATGGCGACGAGGCCACAGTGGCTGTAGGCGGCGGCCAGGCCATCCGCCGTCAGCAGATCCACCACGGTCTGCACGACGGCGGCTTCCTCCGCGCTGGGACTGATGCTCGGCACCTGCACGAGGCGGCGGGTAAAGGCTTCGACCTCCGCACGCCATGAACTCGGCTGACTCAGTGATGACATCACGTTCTCTCTCCATCGCAGTATCGCGCTAGTATAGCAGAACATGGCGATGGTGGGAAAACATTCCCCCTTTTGCGCCACCCGCCGTTGGCGATGGGACAGAAGGGGGAATGCGTCGCTCGGTCGCCTAGACCGCGCCATTTTCGAGGAAGGTGTTTTCCGTCGTCAGCGCGCCTTGTTCGTCGCCGTTACCTTGCCCCACGCTCACCGGCACGCCATCGGCGGCGGCGATGACCGCCTTCACCACCAGCGCGCTCAGTGAAACGAAGGGCCGCTGCTCACGCCCGCGTAGCGCCAAGAGGGCATTATAAAACGCCTCGCGCTGCGCTGGTGGAATGGAGATGCTGATGATCGGCTTGTAGAACGCCGGATCGATCTCAGGTCCTTGCATTGGGTGATCGCTCCCTTTCATGTGTTGAAAATCCTTAAATGCAAGAATCATGCCCGATCATAACTTGTGACCTTCCGCCTGAGGATGCGGTCGCTCAGTCGTTGGCCATCGCTACGGCACGCAGCACAGCCCGTGTCAGCGTGTCGGCGGCCAACGCCCCGATCTCGCTGACCTCGCCCGCGTCGGCGGGCAGGGCATCGGGGGTCGGCGACGACAGCGCGAAGACGACATCGCCATCAAAGGGCGTGTGGATGGGCCGGATGGCGCGGGCCAGCCCATCATGCGCCATCTGGGCCACCTTGGTCGCCTGGGCCTTGCCCAGCCGCGCCGAGGTCGCCACCACCGCGAGGGTGGTGTTCATGCCCGGCGTCATATCGCTGGGCGGCATCAAGGGGGCCGTCGCGGGCGCGGGGGCTAGGCCATCGAGCACATAGCCCAGCGAATTGACCACCACCAGTGCGCCGACGACCGTCACGCCGTCAGGCAGCAGCACGCTGGCACTGCCCACCCCGCCACGCCGCATCGTCGCCGGACCACCGAGCTTATCTATCGTGGCCCCCGTCCCCGCGCCGACGCGCCCCTGTGGCACCGGGCCATCGCTCGCCATCGCTACCGCCCGCTCGCCTGAGGCGGCATCAGGCCGCACGTCGCTGCGTCCCACCGCCAGATCAAAGATCACCGCCGCCGGGACGATCGGGATGCGCGCCACGCTGGTGACGAAGCCGATGCCGCGCGCCTCTAACATCCGCATCACCCCCGTCGCGGCATCTAGCCCAAAGGTCGAGCCGCCCGTCAGCAGGACAGCGTGGACCTCATTCACGGTACAGGTGGGGTCCAGCAGGTCGGTCTCGCGGGTGCCGGGCGCGCCGCCGCGCACATCGACCCCACCCACCGTCGGCTGCACATCACACAGGATGACGGTACAGCCCGTCTGCGCCGCCAGGTCGGTGTCGTGCCCCACGCGAATGCCAGGCACATCCGTGATGTCGTCGTGCATGAGTACCCTTCCTATTTTTCGTAACATCGGATATTCTGTGGGCGTTGGTTCGCAACAGTCACTGTATCATGTTCATCATCCATTGATGATGAGAAGGGCCTACCATCTATGCAATCTCCCTCGCCAGCCGCTCCCTCAGAGGGCTATCCGCCAGCGGCGATGACCCCGCCGCAGTCCAACGTGGGGGCGTTGGTGTCGCTCGTGCTGGGCATCGTCAGCGTCATTGTCAGTTGGGTGCCTTTTGTTGGCCTCATCAGCGTTGTCATGGGGATCATCGGGGCCGTGTTTGGCCACCGGGGATTCGCGCAATCACGCACCACTGCCAATGGGCGTGGCATGGCCATCGCTGGCCTCATCTTGAATTATCTGTCGATTGTCATTGCGTTGGCGGTTACGGCTTTTCTCGTCTTCATTGCCGTCGGCATCGCGCAAAACTGTCAGACCGTTCAGGGCCAGTGCGGCAGCCATTAGCCGCACCACTTCACTGCGCATGAATCAAGCGAATGCGGATGCGGTATGCGATGATGTCGCCTTTCGTCATCCGCATTCGCTTGATTGCTCAATTCGGCTTGTCCGTTGTTCGCGCCGCAGTGAAACGCGCGTGTCGCTGGATGGAATCTCTGGCACGGAGCGAAACTGTGCATCGGTCACATTTATGAATAGATGTTCGCACAAGCGTAACCATTCTCTTGATTTACTCATGGAAGGGGGCTATGCTGCTTATCAAGTAACTGAGCAAGGGATAGTTTTCTGCTCTGCTCGCTGTCTGTCAAGGAGCGCATATGCCACGAGTTCTTCGCCCCTTCGCCCCGGTCGTTGGCGAGTTGGCGCTGCTGTTGGCCCTCGGGTGCGCGCTGTGGCCGTTGGCATCGGTGCACGCCCAAGCGACCGCTGTGCCCGCCGTCAGCGGCAACCATGTCACCATCATCGTGCTGGATATGTCTGGCTCGATGGCGCAGAACGATCCCGATGGGCTGCGCTGCTCGGCGGCGAATGCCTACATCGACCTCAGCGGGCCGGGGGACTACATCGGCGTGGTGAATCTAGATGGTGGCGCGTCGCAAGCGGTCATCGCGGACCCCACCGAGATGGCGACGCAGTCCGCGCGCAAGGGATTGCGCGACGCCATCCAGAGCAAGACGAATGGTTGCGCGCCGAACGGCTCGACCCCCACCTATAACGCGCTGAATACCGCGCTGGGGATGCTGAACACTGCGACCAAGGGCGGCAACATCGCTGGCTCCGTCATTCTGCTGACTGATGGCGTCCCCGAGCCGAACCCCGGCAGCCAGATCAGCAACATCAAGGCGAATCTGGTGCCGCAGTTCAAGGCGCACACTTGGCCGGTCGATGTCGTCGCGCTCGGCCCCCCCGGCACGCAAGATGGCATCGACTTTCACGGCTTCCTCAGTGACCTCGCCAGCGCCACCTCGGGCAAATTCTATGATGATGGGCATGGCGTCGTGTCGGGTGTGTCGCCGCTCAATATCGCCCCCTTCTTCGTGGATATCTTCGCGCGGCGCAATGGCCGCACGCCGGGGCCGACCATTCCCCCAACCAGCCTGAATGGTGGGCAGGAATCACGCGACTTCAACCTGGGCAGCCTGGTCGACCACCTGGACGTGATCGTGGTGAAGGATCAGCCCGGCACCCAGGTGCAGTTGCGCGACCCGAACGGCAACAACGTGGCGACCGGGCCAAACGTCTTCGTCTCGACCGACCCGCGCTACGCCATCTATACCATCGATGGTCCCCAGGCGGGCAACTGGCAGGTGAATGTGACGGGTAACGGGCAATTCCTGGTGGATACGCTCATCACCTCGTCGCTGGCGCTGAGCATCACCACGCCCACCGACAAGAGTCCAGTATATCCGTTGGGCCAACCCTTCGACATCAACGCGATGCTTACCGACAAGGGCGCGGTGGTGACGAATGGCTACACCGTCGCGGGCACGCTCAGCTTCGCGGGCGACGCCAAAGGCGCGGCACCCTATACCCAAGATATCGCGCTGAGCGGGTCGGGCGGCACCTACACGGCTAAGGCGACGGTGCCTGAATCCGCCCCGGCGGGCACCTATGACCTGAAGGTCTGTGCCAGCCAGACGACCAGCGCGGCGGATGTCTGCGCTGATGTGTCGCTGCGGCTGTCGCTTTTCCCCACGCCGACCCTGCTAGATGGCAAGGGCAACGTGGCCGACCCGGTCGCCGCGCAGGTGGTGCAGTTCGATCCGGCCCTGCGCCTGCTCTATGGCATCCCCAATGGCATCATCGACTGGCTGAGCCATGGCCCCCTCAATAACCTCCCCGCGACCAGCAGCGCCGACATCCCCGGCCAGGTCAAGCTGTCGGGCAAAGACTACTGCAACGCGACGGTCAAGGGATCGGCCCAGGCGAAATCAGGCGGCGCGTCGGTGCCCATCACCGTCGTCAACGATGGTTGCGGCAAGTTCCACGTGCTCTTCCCCTCCTCGGCGAATGGCACCTATACCGTTACCTTCCTGACGAGCGGGGCGTTCAAGGATAGCCATGGCGACTTTGGCACCACCGTACACAGCGCCGATGTCACCATCGCCGCCGCCACGCCCGCCCAGGAACTGCGCGCGTGGCTGTGGACGCTGCTGCTCTACCCCCTGGAAGCGTTCTTGATCATCAGCATCATCCGCTCGCGCTTCCTCAACGCGCCGCGCGGCAGCTTCACCATCAAGGGGCAGGGAGGCGTGCTGCCGTTGGGGCCGCAACGCTCGCTGTGGTGGGCGCTGATGGCCCGCAACATCCTTTCCGCCAAAACGGAATGGCACAAGCCCGGCCTGCTGATGGAGGTCGAGCGCAACGGTTCCGTCCGCGTCCGCCGCTTGCGGGCACCCTGGGCCGCTGGCCGCAACAACTGGACCAAGGACGATGGCACGCCCCTCGCGACCAGCTTCACCCGCGTGAATGAAGTGATCTTTCGCCCGACTGGCGAACACTTCCTCTTCAATGGCGCTGCTGGTCGCGTTGGCGGCGGGGGAGGCGTCCCGGTCGGTGTGGGCATCGCCGCTGGCCCGACCGGCGGGCGCGTCGCCCCGGCCACCGCTGCCCGCAGCGCCGGAGGCCCCCCGCCGCGCACGGGTGCCCCCACGCGCAGCCCCGCCACCGGACGCAACGCCCCCGGTGGCCCCCCACCCCGTCGCGGAGGAGGCCTCGCCCCACCCCCACCGAGGAGATAGGGACAAAGGACGCGAATCACGGAGGACACGGAAGTTTTCACGGAAAGCACGGATGCTTCCTAGGCACAACCACTCAGCCCTCGCCGCAGCGCTCAGGCGCGGTTTCAACCGCCCGCCCCACGCCGCCCGGCACCAGCATAATCAACACTAACCCTCGCTCTCACCCCCGAAAGGACGATGCGCCGCATGCAACCGAACCAACGCCCACCCATCTACACCCCGCGCGGCATTCAAGACGCCGCCAAGGACAACAACGCTTCCGAGGCCTCGCGGCGACGGCGCATCCGCACGCCAGCCCTGGTCATCTTGCTGGGCAGCACGCCCGCCATCGCCGGGCTAGAGCTGTGCCAACAACTGCTCGCGCACAATGACCTGGATCGCCGCCGCGTCGCGCTGGTCTACATCGACACCGATGCCGTGCCCAACGAGGTGCAAGCCTTCCGCCAAAAGCACAAGGGCATGTTCAACGAGGTCGACCAACCCATCAGCGTGCCCTCTGGCGTGCAATATGCCTCGATGCCCGATGACGCGATGCACACCTTCATCGCCAACCGCATCCCCAAATATTTCGCCAGCGGCGCGGGGGGCATCCGCAACAATGGGCACGTCGCCGCCGCCTTCAACTTTCAGCGCATCCAACAGGCGATCAATGAGGGCCTCGACAAGATCGCCTTCCTGGGCACCAGCGGCGACGAAGAGCGCGTCTTCGAGATGCAGGCCAACATCGTCACCTTCCTGGGTGGCGGCACCGGCAGCGGCATCATCGGTGATGTGGCGACGATGGTGCGGCAGGAATTGGAAGATCGCGGCTACTTTCAGCGCGTCAACCTTTTTTGCATGCTGCCCGAGTCCATCAAGGGCGCGGTGCAGAATGACATCAGTTGGCGCAACAGCAACGCCACCGCGACGCTGCTGGAACTGATGGCGCTCTCGGTCGTCACGCGCGAAAAGGTCTTCGCCGAGCAGCGCGCCGGGGTCAACGCCGCCCGCACCTATCGCAAGAAGCTGCTGCACGAAACCTTCGAGCTAGGCGACCAGAATGCCGTCGCCAACGAGATCTACCTCATCGGCAACACTCACGTCGGCTCGGCCAAGGACAGCGCACGCATCGTCGGCCTGGACCTCTATCAGCGCATCGTGGATGGCTCGGGCGTCGGCGAGATGGAGCATTCCAAGTGGGTCGACCGCCGCGTGCTGGCCGACCATGATGATCGCGGGCTGGCGCTGGTCTTTGGCACCACCTGCCCGTTGGAGGCGCGCTTCCCCGTCCGCGAGACGGCGTTGGCCTTCGCGCAGATCTCCGCCGCCGCGCTGCTGCCCTATCTGGTGCCGACCTCCGCGCCCGTCGCCGAGGTGCCCACCAATGAGATGACGCGCGCGTGGGGTGACCACTGGGCGCTGGCGGGCAAGCTGGTGGACCGCGCCACCAACGCCGCCGAGGACCGATATGCCGTCCAGATGCCCGTCATCTTCAATCCGGGTGTCTTCGCGTACCCCACCGACCAGACGCTAGAGATCCGCCATCAGGAATATCGCGACGCGATGGCCGACTTCTATCATCGTTTGGATACGGCGGTCAAAGCCTTCAAGTT
>JBBQSR010000199.1:0-7078 GCA_038234855.1 Ktedonobacterales bacterium
TTGCGCCACCACCACCCCCGATGAACTGCTGCGCGCCGTGGCGGAGCTGGAAACAGCATGGTGAGGCCCGCTGCCGTGAAGTTTTGTACGCGCGAGGCGTTGCTGGCGATGCTAGCCCCCCTGCGCCTCGCGGGCGCGCGAATCGTCTGCACCAACGGCATCTTCGATCTGATGCACATCGGCCATCTGCGCTATCTGGCCGCCGCGCGCGCGATGGGCGATGTGCTGGTGGTCGGCGTCAATGCCGATGCCAGCACCCGCCGCCTGAAGGGTCCCGCGCGCCCCATCGTTCCTCAGGCCGAACGCGCCGAGATGCTGGCGGGCCTAGCCTGTGTTGATTTCGTCACCATCTTTGACGAAGACACGGCGGAGGAACTGGTGCGTGCCCTCCAGCCCGAGGTTTATGTGAAGGGCGGCGATTATACTATCGATAGCGGCGACGGCACGGCTTCTGCGAGTCCCATGGCTAAGCCACTGCCCGAGGCCGCCGTCGTGCGTGGCTACGGTGGGCGCGTCGCGCTCATCCCCTACGTCCCCGGCCATTCCACTACGGAGCTACTCGCCCGCATTGTCGAAGGATCTCGCGCACCAGGCACGGAGGCCTGACCTCGCCCCAGCCATTCCCGCGCGGCCCGCGCTGGGTCGCCCGGCGCTGGTCATCGCCAGCGGCACCTTGCTCAGCAGCCTGCTCGGGCTGGCGCGCATCGCCATCATCAACGCCGTTTATGGGCAATCCGCCGGGGCGGGCGCGTTCTTCGCCGCGCTCAAGACGCCGCAGGGGCTGGCGGATCTGCTAGTCGGCGGCGCGGTGGGCGGCGCGCTCATCCCCGTGCTGGCGCGCTATAGCCAGCCATCGCAGCGGGCCGAGTTGTGGCGCATCCTCATCGGGTTGCTGGCGCTGGTCAGCGCCGTCACGGGCGTCGCCGCCGTGCTGCTGGCGTTGCTGGCCCCAGCCTTCGTGCCCGCGCTGAATGGCGGGTTCGCGCCCGCCGACCGCGCGCTGACGGTGCGGCTGGTGCAGTTGCTCGCGCCGCAACTGGTCGGCGCGGGCGTCGTCGCCGTCCTTTCCGCCGCGCTCTACGCGCTCAGGCGCTCCTTCGTTCCCGCGCTGGCGGGGGGGCTGCTGCATCTGGGCATCATCGGCGGCGCGGTGCTGCTGGCCCCGCGTCTGGGCGTCGCCGCGCTCGCCGTCGGCGTCCTCCTCGGCAGCGCTGCACAGATCCTCTTCCTCAGTTGCTTTCTTTTCCCCTGTTTTCGTGGCTTTTCGTGGCCCTCGTGTTCCCGTCCCCTGCGCCTGTGGCGCGCTGCCCACCACCCCGCCATCGTCCAGATACTGCGGCTCTATGCGCCCATCGCGGTGGGGATGCTGGCGACGTTGGCTCTGCAACAGATCGATCAGCGACTGCAATCAGGCACCTATGACGCGGCGACCCACCAATATGGTGGGCCGAATGTGGCGGCGCTGGCGACAGCGACGCTGCTGATTCAGTTTCCCGCTGGGTTGGTCGCCGCGACCATCGCCTATGCCGCGCTGCCGCTGCTGGCGCAGACGCGGGGGCAGCCAAGCGCCTTCGCCGCGCTCGTGTGGCGGGGGATGCGGCTGGGCTTGGCGCTGATGGTGCCGATTTTGCTGCTCTATCTGGTGTGGGGCGATGGCATCGTCGCGCTGCTCTTCGCGCATCGGGCCTTCACCGCGACGGATGTGGCCCGCACCGCCGTGGCGCTGCGTGGCTACGCGCCGCAGTTGCCCGCGCTGGCCGTCGAGCAGGTGGCGCTGGCGGCCTGTTCCGCGCGGGGTCAGGCGCGGGTGCCGCTCATCACGGGGCTGTGCGGCGGCGCGGCGTATCTGGCGGTGGCGCTGCCGCTGGCCCCGCGCTTGGGCATGCCCGCGCTCGCGGCGGCGAATTCGACCCTGCACATCGTCAACGCGTTCCTGCTGGTGGGATGGTTGTGGCGGCAACAAGGGTCGCCGCTCAGGGGGCGGTCGCGGGGGTCGCTGGCGCGGTCGCGTCGGCGTTCTGGGCGATGATGTGGGCACCCTTCAGGTGTTTTTCGACCGCGTCGAGCGTGATGGTGAGGATGATGAGCCAGGCCGCGCCGATGATGAAGCTGCCGAGGACATCCGTGGGGTAGTGCACCCCCAGGTAGACGCGCGAATAGGCCACCGCGCCGCTGATGATGACTGCCAGCGTCACGACGCCCACGCGCGTCCAGCCGTGCAGCGGGCGTGCCAACAGGAACGCGCACATGCCATAGAAGGCGATGGCGGTCAGGGTATGTCCACTGGGGAAGCTCGGCCCCGATTCCCCCGTCAGCGGCGGGAAGAGGCTAGGCCGCGTGCGCCCGACGATGCCCTTGATAGCGAAACTCAGCCCCGCCGCGCCAATGGTCGCCACGGTCGGCGCGATGGTGTCGAGGATGGCGACGGCCATGCCCGCCTGCTGGCTGCGCCGCGCCCGCCAGGCGACGTATGCCCCGATGAGCAGCGAGAGCGCCGCGAAAACGTACAGGAAATTCTTGCCCAACTCTGTCACCAGCAACATGATGGCGGTCTGCGTGGGCGTCGCACCCCCGTGGATCCACAGGGCGACGCTGCGATCAAAGCCCATATGTTCGTGCTCGATCACGTCATCCGTGAGTTTGATGAAAAGCAGCGATAGCAATAGGATGGCAATGATCCCCAAGATGATGCCGGATGATCCCTTGCCAATGGCGGCTTGAACATTGCGTCGTGCCTGGTGTAATGAGGCCATGAGATGCGACTCCTTCGTGTGATGGTGAAGCGAATTATCGCACGCACGCATCCCACGCGCCAAATGAGCAAGGACGCCGAAAAAGCCCGCGCCTGTGCGTTCTCTCATTAGACGCAATTTCGCGCGACGATGGGGAGGCGATTTCATGCTGAAGGCGAAACGGTTCTGGGGGCGCGCGGGCGTGGTGCTGGGCGCGCTGGGGCTGGCACTACTGGGGTTGGCGGGCGGCACGGCACACGCGGCGGTGCCCCAGGGCGGCGCGGGGCCCTTGATCATGTTCAGTGGGCCGATCTATCCTGGTTTGGATAATGGGTTCGCGTTCTCGCCGGTGGGGGCACCCACGACGGTGACGCTGCGCGGCATGAACCAGGCTCCGTATAACTGGCATGTCGGGGGCACCGCCGATGTGTGGGTCTATCCACTCCACAGCCACACCGCAGCGGACCATACCTGCGCCGCCGCGCCGGGCGTCGTCCACATCGGCGCGACGGGCGCGCTGGATGGCACCGGGCGGGCCGAGACGCCGACCTTCAATCTGCCGCTGGCCTTCACCCAGGCGGCTGGCCCGGAGTATGGCGCGTGCGTCAGCCAAGCTGGCACCACCACGCCCTACGCCTTTTCCACCGATGTCGACCTGGACAATGGACGCATCTCGGTGTATAACAACGCGCCGCCGACGCTGAGCGTCAGCCCCGCTACGGTGCATCCCGGCGGCACGGTGACGGTGACGGGCGACCACTGGGGCTACATCCGCCCGGCCATCTCCGAAACGAACATCCAGCTTGCCATCGGGCACTGCAACAGCGGATTCAGCCTGGGGAGCGCGACCGAGAGCACCGACGGCGAGCATTTCAGCTTCGTCTTCACCATCCCTGCCTCGGCGACGCCGCAGACGGGCGTCCAGGCGTGCGGCGCGAGTGGCTACCAGCATATCGACAATAATCCGAATTCGAATGGCGCGCCGCCTACCTTCGACATCGTGGCGGCGAGTGTCGCTACCCCGGTGCCGCCGAGCGCGACACCCACGCCGTCGAGCGCCGCCACGCCCGTGCCGACGCCCACCCCCGGCCACAAGGGCGGCGGTGGCCCATGCGGCAGCGGCATGGTGATGATGCTGAGCTTCTGCGGCGGCATCTTTTGGCTGGCACGGCGGCGGGGGAGTGCCGCACCCCGGCAGCCTGAGCGCTAGGGCAACTGGCCGATGCCGGCGTGCAGGGCCAGCGCCAGGCCACTGTCGGCCAGCACGGCCACCGCCAGCACGATGATGACGGCGACGATGCCCTCGACCACGGTGAAGGGGGTGCCGCGCTCACGGCGTAGCTCGGCGGTGTGCAGTTGCAGATATTGCAGCCGCGCGACATCGTACTGCACGCTGGTGACATCTGCGTCGAGTTCGGGGGTCGGGGCGAGGTGTTCCAGTTTGGCGGACAGATCCTGGCTCTGCGCGGTCGCTTCGCTGAGCCGCGCCCCGCGCCAGCGCCGCATGCCCAGGGTGAAGGGTATGGCGAGCGCGACGAGGTAGGGCACCAGCACCGCCCCAGCCACCAGCGGCGCGACCCACGAGAGGCGCAGCGGCCCATTGGTGAGGAGCGGCTGCATCAGCGTCGGCGATTGGCGGACCAGGGCGAAGGCCGCGATGAGCGTCAGCAACGTTGAGCAGGCCAGCAGTGGCAGGGCGAACTGCGCGGCGGTGCGTCGCGCCAGGGGCAGCCGTGCGCTGCCGCGTGCCATCTCGCGCCCATGCATCCCCTGGTAGACCAGCACCGAGGGGAGCGCCAGGACGAGAGGCAGCGCCAACACCGTCCCTGCCGTCGCCATCACCAGCGCCAGGGGTTGCCCCGCGCCGAGCGTCAGGGCCGAGGCTAGGTCGTTGGCCCCCGCCAACACACCACCTGGTGCCAACATGCCCATAAAGAGCGAAGTGGCGTACCCCGTCACCCCGATCACGCCCAGCAGGGCCAGCGTCGCCGCGAACCAGGCCCAGCCACTTAGCAAACCCAGCGCCGTCGCCCCTTCGCGCTCGATCAGCCGCCAACGTGTCGCGCCGAGGACGGTGCGCAGATTCGTTCGCCCCGTCGTGGTCCAGGTGAGGGCGACGCCCCACGCGCACAGCAGGAACACCGCCCCCGCGCTCAGCACTGTCGCCGTGCGCCCCTGCCCCAGCGTCAGGCTGCTGGCCGCCGCCCCCACCAACACCGCCGTGATGACCCCACCGATCGATAATGCCAGAAAAACCAGCGTGCGAATGATGCGGAGCAATGCCGTGGGGATGCCCGCGAAGCCGACGGCTTCGCGCAGATGCTCGAGCGCGCGACCATAGGCGGGCAGCGCGGACGTGCCGCCCGTGTCCGCTGCCAGGGCGTTGCGCCACCCGATGAGGGCGTCTTGATAGAGGCGGGTGCGCAGCCGCCACAACGCTGCACGGCGACTGGGCCGCTGGCGGCTCCCCACCGCCTCGGCTAAATCGGCCAGGGGAGCGGGGATCGGGCGCGAGACGGCGGCATCTTGCTGCAAGCGGCTGATGCGGCGGCTCGTCGCCACCGCGCGCTGGCGATAGAGCGCGCTGGCGGCGACATCGTGCAGTTGGCCATCGGCCATGCCCTGATAGGCGAGCGCCGCCAGTTCTGTGTATGCTTCCATCGCGTCATGCAAGTGCTGTGCTTTGGTCGCTTCCAGGTTGACGCGCCAGAGCCGCGCGGGCAGATCCAACAATTGTTCGGTGAGGACGCTCAGTTCGCTGGTGGCTTGCGTGGCGGGGTCCATCCGCTGGCGGGCACGCAGCACCCCGGTCGGTGAGAGTGGGGTAGAGCGGCGTGGCAGCGGGTGCGATCTGGGGGCGCTGCCCCCTGGCGCTGGCAGCAGCGGGGGCATCGGCCAATCGGAACTCATCGCGGTCCATCCCTTCATCCTGTGCAGAGCAAAAAAAATGAGAGTACGCTGAAAAGAGCGGGCAATCGTGCGCCCTTCATTCTAGCAGCCCTGGCGTGCGGCGTCTATCGCATAGGTAATTGGGTCGAGACGGAATGATTGTCCTGGACAATGGCGCGACAATTTGCTATCCTCTTTCCATAACGGGTGTGCGAGGTGACGTCATGGAATTAGCATTGAATCGGGCGAGCGATGTGCCGCTCTATCGGCAGGTGGTCGAGCAGCTGGGCGCGTTGATCCGGCGGGGCGTGCTGGCGCGGGGGACGCGGCTGCCCACCATCCGCGCGCTGGCCGAGGCGACGGGGCTGACGCGCCTCACCATCCAGAATGCCTACCTGGAACTGGGCGCGCTCGGCTACATCGAGTCGCACGTGGGGCGCGGCACCTTCGTCGCGGCGCGCGGGGCGGCGCACCAAAGTGGCGATTTCGAGGCACAGCCGCCCGTCTCGTGGACGACGCGGGGCATCTTGGCGGACCTGTTGAGCGAACCCGCCGATGGCCTCTCGTTCGCCCGTGCCCTGCCCGACCCGTCCTCGTACCCCCGCCGCGAGATCCAGGGGATGCTGCGCGAGGCGTTGGACGATCCGGCGCTCTTTGGTTATGGTCCGGTGGGCGGCGACCCCCTGCTGCGCGAGGGCGTCAGCCGCGTGCTGCTGGAGCGTGGCGTGGTCGCCCCGCCCGAGGCCATCCTCATCACCAATGGCGCGATGAACGCCATCGACCTCACCTTTCGCACCCTCGCTCAGCGTGGCGACGTGATCTTCGTCGAGCAGCCGACCTACCCCGGCGCGCTCGAAGCCGCCGCGCGACAGGGGTTGCGCGTCGTCGGTCTGTCGCTCGACGACGAGGGCATCCGCATGGCGGAGGTCGAGGCGCACACCGCGCGCCATCATCCACGCTTGCTCTACATCGTGCCGACCTATCAGAATCCGACCGGCATCTGCTACAGCGCGGCGCGGCGGGCCGAATTGCTCGCCTTTGCCCGCGCCCACGCCCTCACCATCATCGAAGACGACATCTATGGCCTGTTGCCCTTCGAGCGCACAGCACCGCCCGCGCTGAAGGCGCAGGACGCGCACGAGCAGGTCATCTATCTTTCCAGCTTCTCCAAGAGCTTCATCCCTGGGCTGCGGCTGGGGATGGTGACGGCCTCGGTCGACCTGCTGGCCGACATCGCGCGGACCAAGCAGCACAGCGACCTGAATAGCTCGCCATTGTTGCAGCGGGCACTGGCGCTCTATCTGCGGCGTGGCCACCTGGGCACCCATCTCGCCGCCGTGCGGGCGCTTTATCGCGAGCGCTGCGAGGCCATGCAAGTGGCCCTCGCCAGGCATCTGCCCCACTGCACCTGGACCGAGCCGGAAGGCGGGCTGACGCTCTGGCTGAACCTGCCATGG
>JBBQSR010000200.1:0-7054 GCA_038234855.1 Ktedonobacterales bacterium
ACCCTGGCCGCTATTGGCAGTGGGTGGCTTCCGATGTCGCGCGGCTGCTGCGCGACTCTCCCTCCGAAACCTTCATCGGGGCACGTCCTGCCCCGGATGGCGACGAACGGGCGGCGCGCTGTCATCGGCGCTTGCTCGTAGCGTGGCTACGCGGTGACGATATCTCCTTGGGCATCGATGCGTCGATGTCCACCTTCTTTCCACAAGACGAAAGGGACCATCCATGAAGACTCTGGTGATGATTACGGGCGTCAAAGAGAACGAGTACCTTAGCGGCTACTTCCGCGAGAATGAATCGGTGCTGACTCCCGAGGAACGGGCGGCGGCGCTGGTGACGGGCTACGATATCCTGGGCGTCGAAGGCGGCTCCGACACGGTCTACCACTACCGCATCTCGCGTTCCCAGGCTCCCACGGATATGGCGAAATGGGCTTTCCGTGCGGCGGAAATCGACTGCACCGGGGCGACGGGTCGGGTGTGGGGCACCGGGCAGAAGGGGCCGATGGATGCCGATGTCACCTTCAACGCTGTGGCCGTGACGGGCATCGACCTGGCGGTCATCCAAAAGGAAGCAGAGCGGCGCAACGAGCAAGCGAAACTCGATAGCGACGCCTACAAGCTCCAGCGCAAGACCCTCGACGCCCTGGAAGCTAAGGTCAAGGCGCGGCTGAGCACCGCCCAGTCCGCCGCGCCGGATGCGCCGTCTCGCCCTGGCAAGTAGTTCCACTTTTGATTGTCTCGGCCCCTCAGTCCTGCTGGGGGGCCATTTGGTGTCGCTTGTGAAAGGGACCACCCATGGCACGGACCAAAAAGCTCAAACCTGCGGGGCATAGCGCCGTCATTGAGGCGCTCATCCAGCCCGCCATCTTCCTGGGCAGCACCCTCATGTCGGCCATTGCCGCCTATGTCCTCGCCGAGGATTACATCAAGCCCATCCTCGCCGGGACGGGCACGGGCTTCGATGTCTTCAACGTCGTCCTCTCGGCGGGCATCGGCTTCCTGATTGACATGGCCATCATCGTCTCGGCCACCCGGTACCGCATGCATAAACTGCGCGGCAGCGAAAGCCCCGATGATGTCGGCTTCAAGAAGCTGGCCCAAATGGTCTTGGTGGTGGCGCTCACCTCCGAGACGTTGACGCTGCTGTACTTCTTCTACCTGCAATCCCCCGAATCCTTCCCCGAGTGGGTGCGGGGGCCACTCACGTTGGTGCATTCCTTCCTCGTGCTCTTCCGGGCATTGCTGCCCCCCACCATCATCGCCTACTTCGTGGCGGGAGTGATGCCCATCGTCATCGAACGCTCTGACCGCAACCGTGAGGTCAAGAGTCGCACCAGTCAGAGTATCGCGGTGCTCATCGAACGGCTCACCGAGATCCAGAACGCGACGACGCCGGGGGAGATGCTCTCGGTGCTGGGGTCGCTGCTGGCGCTCAATTCCTACGCGATGGATGACACCGATGACACGCTCTCCCCTGAGCAGCGTGGCGAAAAGGACACCGCCTTGCTCGACCGCCTGGCGGACCTCCATGGCCTTTCGCTGGCGGCGCTCAAACCCGCGCCGTCTGCCCCGGCCTTAGCAGCCTCTGCGCCACGCACAGCGGTGGCCGTGACCCGGACGGCACTGCCCGATGAGCCGGGGCGGGCACGCTTCGACGATGAGGCGGAATCGCGCTGGGATGCGGCCCTTGGTCTGGCGGGGGCCTCCGAGGAATGAGCGACCTGCGCGGCTACTGGGACCGCTTCGTCAATCGGGCCGATACGTATTGCATTCAAGGGGCTGAGGGGCGGTATACGCGGGTCCGTCAGCCCTTGACCTGGGACACCCTCGCTGGGCATCTGGCGGGGGCGCACACCCTGGCGCTGGATGCGGTGGGCACCGAGGGGCTGACGCGCTGGGGGGTGTGTGACAGTGACGCCGATGAGGGCCTGGTGCTCCTGGCGGGGGTACAACAGGTTCTGGCGCGGTGGGGGCTGGTGACGTGGCTGGAAGCGTCGCGGCGGGGGGGCCATTTGTGGTTGCCCTGCTCGACCCCGCAACCTGCTGGGGCAGTGCGGCGGCTGTTGCATGCGGCGCTGGATGCGGTGGGGCTGACGATGGAGGTCTATCCCAATCGGGATGGGCCATCACGTGGGGCGGGGGTGGCGCAACCCGTGCGGCTGCCGCTGGGGGTGCATCAGGTGACGGGGCTGCGGTATCCCTTCGTGGATGCGCTGGGCCGTCCCCTGCATCAGGCGGATGCGGGACTCGCCTGGCTGCTGGCTCAGCCTCGCAACGTGACCCATCAGATACAAGAGGCGCTGCATGGGTTGGGGGAGGCCGTACCCGTCGCGGTGGGGCTTCCTATTGCCCCATCCCTCACGGTAGCCCAGCATATCCCCAAGCGGGGTGGGGCCTCCTGGGGGGTGATTGGCTGGGTGAATCAGCAGCCCTTGACGACCCTCATCGCGGCGACCCGCTCGGATGTGGCGCTCATCGGGGTCGGGGCGGCGTATCTGGGCTGGTGCCCCTTCCACGATGACAATGCCCCCCAAAGGAACGGGGCACCGGGGACACCCTCGCTGCATGTCTGGTGTGACCCGGACTATGGCTGGCATTGGCGGTGTTACTCGCCCAATTGCGGCGCGCATTGGGGCAAGGCCAAAGACCCGTTTGATTGGTTGGTGTGGTGTAGTGGCGGCACCTGGCGCAAGGCCCTCCGCTGGGGGGAGAAACTGATGGAGGATGCTGGCGATGGATGACGAGCTGACCCCCCAGCCGGATATGGGGCTATACCTGAAACTCGATGACCCGATTTTCACCTATTATCAGAGCCATGCCAGGGCAGCGGGCATGGTGTTTTCCTTGGTGGTGAAACGGCTCATCAGCAAGCTGTATCGGGACCATGATTTCCTGAAACGGCGGCAAGAGCAGGGCAAGGCGCCCACCTGGGATGACCTGCTGCGCGAAGACATGGCGGCGCTGACATGGTTACTCACCGCCGCCCTCAAATATGTCCCTGATGATTTACAGCGGATGCCCGTGCCGCCTCAGCCGCCGCGCCCCCGCAAGACTAACAAGCAGCAACGAGCAGCCCAGAAGCAACGCCAGGACACCGCCCGCACGCGGGATATCCGCTACCAACAGGGGGACAAGTAGCCATGCCAGGCAACCACACGGCAACAGTCAGGGGGGCGTGCGCCGAAGGGCGGGGCGGCTGTGCCGCCGCCCCGCCCGCCTTATCGGTGCGCGCGGCCCCGCGAAGCCAGCAAAACGGACCTGGGTGCGGGGGGAGTAAACCGCACCCTCGTAACGAGAACGGCATGTGCTGCTAGCCCGCATGAATACAGGCCGCAACGGGGTATCCGTCCTTAACGGTACCCCCCCCCATAGAAAGTGAGGCAACGGCATGACGCCCAGTGAGTACTACCGCGCGCTGGCCCAGCGCGGCCTGACGAATCAACCGCCCATCATCCTTGCCGCGATGCTCCTGAACCTGGGGCATGACGTGCTGGGAGATGTGACGGGCATGTTAGATGGGGCGCACCACCCCGCCCAGAGTGAACGGGCACAAGCGGCGCTCCACCGCGACCTGGCGAACGTGTTGCGGGTCGTGACGGTCTTCGCCCTGGCGCATGGCTGGTCGCTGGATGACCTGATGGCGCATACCGTGACACAGTTGCAACGGGAAAGGGACGCACACCATGGATGACTCGACATTCCCCACGGTCACGGTGCCACTTGACGCCGCGACCTATCGCCTGGTGCTGACACAAGCCCTGTCGCCCTTCTTGGGGGCACGGGGGGCGGCGCTGGTCGCCTTGTTGAGCGTGCTGCGTGACGTGCGGGCGTTCACTTGCCAGGATAGGCGCGTTGGCTTGACGCGTGAACAGCAGGTGCTGTTGGTTAAGAAGCTGGGACTGGCCTTCGCCTGGCTGACGGCGGTGGCGCTGCTGACGGGTGCGCCGCTCTCTGAGTGGCTGACCATCAGCCTGGAAGTCACGCAACAACGGGAAAGGGAGCACCGTGATGGGCAAACAACGGCATACTGATGCCTGGCTGGCGTTGGGTCTCGACCCATTGGACCCCGACCTGTGGGCGATGTTGTGCGGCTTCCTCGCGGCACGTCCAGGCCGTGCGGCGTACTGGCATGATGTGCCGCCGCTGCTGCAACCGTTGTTGTGGTCGTCGCGCGAAGCCCTAGCAGCGCGGCATTTCTGGCATGCCCGCGAATTGCTGCCCGTTTTCTACCGGACGGGCTGGGGGTGGCGACTGCGCACCGACTGGGTGACGCGCGTGGGCCAAATGCGCGATTGGGATATGCAAGCGGCGATGAATCATACCGGGCGTCCAACGGGTTCAGCCAACACGGTGGGTGCTGAGGATTTTCCGTTCTGAGGGGGTGCCGATGATGCAGGTCGTAGGCTGGGGGGTCGATACCCTCAAAGTGAGCGCGGTGGGGCTGCTCAAACCGGATGTCGTGGCGCTGCTCGACGCGCTGCAAGCCAAGGCGATTGCTGAACGTGACCTGCGCGCCCACAAGGGGGACGTGCTGGTCGATACCCAGTGGCGTATCGATGGGGAGGCGCTGCTGATGACGCCGCATGGGGGGGGGCGGGGGCAATGGTCGTACATCCTCAAATGCCCGGCGGCGACCTTCGAGATGGGGCCGGGGCACATGAATGGCATCTCCTGCCAGGTGCGCTTGTCCTCGCCCTTCCTTTGGCGGCATGGCTACCTGCTGGCCTGGGAATTGGTCGAGGATTTCTTGCGCCCGCTGTTCACCAAAGACACCTGGTTCCAGGCCAGCGAACTGCACGTCTGCGCCGATATCGCCGGGCTGGGCGTGGCGACGCTGCATGACGCGCATTTCGTGACGCGTGCCCAGGTGGTGCGCTGGCACAAGGATGATGCCCTGGTGATGGATATCCAAGAAAAGAAGCCGCGTGGGCCGGGCAAAGACGAACGGCCTGGGCTGCAACTGGTCAAGCGGTACCGCGAAAAAGAAACGCTGACCTTCTCGCCGCGTGGTGACCTGGAGGTGCAGGTCTACGACAAGCCGAAAGAGATACGGCGAAAGAGTCCCGACAAGGCGTGGTTTGGCGATATCTGGGAGCGCAACGGCTGGAATCGCGCTGACCCAGTGGCGCGTATCGAGGCGCGGGCGAAACGGGCGGTGCTGCATGAACTGAAAATTGAGACGGTGGCCGATGCCTTCGCCAGTCTAGATAGGTTCTGGCAGTACGTCACCCAAAAGTGGTTGCGGCATGCGGTGCCCAACAAGAAACAATCTTCCGAGTGGTCGACCTCGGCGTGGTGGCAGGTCGTCCAAGGCGTCACCTTTTCCGACCCGTTGGCTGAGCCGGGGGAACGCCAGACGGTGCGGCGGTTTCGGGAACAACAGATGCTGTCAGCGATTCTGGGCTACATGGAATCGTGGGAAGCGTGGCAGGGGAGCGACGGCAATGTCTCGCCGGACCTGGCGGTGCGTCATGTGTGCAAGGTCATCGAGGCCAAGGCTGCGGGGCATTATGTGCAAAAGGGCACGACCTTCCCCGATGAGGTGGTGCGCAAGCGCAAGAAGTTCGGCATCACTCCGGGGGTGGCGTCGCCTTCCTATGACGCGCTGGATGAGAGGGACTACGCGATAGCGGACTAAGGGCGACAAGCACAACGAGATAACCGACAACGGGGGCCGTTCAGCGCGGGGATGCTGGGCGGCTCCTTCATTCGCTGGGGGGGAACGGGATGCAAGCACAACAAGTCGAGCCAGGGTCGCAGTTATTGTACACGATTGATGATGCCGTGCGGTTGCTTAGCCTTAGTCGCGCGTTCGTGTATCGGCTGATTCAGCGGGGCGAACTAGAGAGCATCAAAGTCTGTGGGTCGCGGCGTATCACGTGGGATGCGTTGCGTGACTTTGTGGCGCATCAAGTGGCGCTGCAAGATGATAAGTAAGGGGGCTATTATGAAGCGTCGTTCTAACAATCAAGGGAGTGTTGTCGAGCGCGGTGATGGTCGTTGGGAAGCTCGGATGAGTCTTCCCAATGGCAAGCGTAAAAGCGCCTATGCCAAGACGCGCCGCGAGGCGGAAAAGAAGCTGCGCGAAATGCTGACCGATTTGGACAAAGGCATTGTCCCCACTGATGGTCATCAAACAATCAAGCAATTTTTGACTTCTTGGCTAGAATCGACTCAGAGTCAAGTCGAGCCAAGTACATTCATCTCGTATCGGACTCATGCAAGGCGCATTATTAAGGAACTAGGGAATCTTTCTCTTGCTAAATTGACACCGCAACAACTACAAGCTTTTTATACCAAAAAGGTGGCTGATGGACTGGCTTTATCCACTGTAAATAGGACCCACACAATTTTCAAGGTGGCATTAAATGATGCTCTGTTGCTTAATTTAGTTTCTCGAAATGTTGCAATGTTAGTAAAACCGCCAAAGTACGAGCCGAAAGAACGAGTACCCTATACCGAAGAGCAAGCCAAAATCTTACTCGATGTAGCAAAGGGGGATAGATTTGAGGCTCTTTATGTCCTTGTTCTCGCTACAGGCATGCGCGAGGGGGAGTTGCTGGCTTTACAGTGGAAAGATATAGATTTTGAAAAACGTGAGCTATATCTTGTTCATGGCATTCAAGTGACATTGACCGGGTATCGGGTTACTCATCCGAAGTCACCTTCTTCTAAACGTCGTATTTTGCTTCCTGCTCATGTAATCGATGCGTTGAAGCGTCATCGTGAACGGCAATTTCAGGAACGGGATAAGGCTGGGACGGATTGGGATACCTCAACTGATTGGATATTCCCTAATCCATTTGGTCGTAGGATGCTTCCTAAGAGTTTTCTGGCTGGCCCCTATGCCAGACTGCTCAAAAAATCGGGGCTACCTCGTATCCATTTTCACGACTTACGCCATACTGCGGCGACCTTGTTGCTGAGGCGTGGTGTCAATATAAAAGTGGTGAGCGAAATGTTGGGACATGCTAGTGTTTCAATTACACTGAGCATTTATGCCCACATTATGCCTGGGATGCACCAGCAAGCGGCTGATGTATCCGAACAAATT
>JBBQSR010000201.1:0-7031 GCA_038234855.1 Ktedonobacterales bacterium
CGCGCGGGGCTTCGTGCGCCCGGTGGCGGCCCTCGTCGCGCCCGACGGCACCATCTTCGTCGCCGATGAATATGGCAACGCCGTCATGCGTGTCGCCCCCACGGGCGCGGTGACGACGCTCATCCGCTTGCCCGACCCGGATGACCTGGCCTTCGATCTGGATGGCTCGTTGCTGGTGACGGTGCTGGGCGACAACACCCTCCACCGCATCGATCCGGCGACGGGGAAGGATCTGGGTACCCTGGCACGCGACCTCTTCGAGCCGCAAGGGCTGGTCGTGGATGCGCACGGCAACTTGTACGTCAGCGAAGAAACCGCCAACGCGGTGGTCGAGTTGGTGCGAGGGCGCACGACCCCCGGCCCCAACCTCCCCGGCCTCAGCGGCAAAGCCTGTCGCTAGGACACCCTCATCAAAGTTATGGCGGCAGTTCGTCAACTAGGCAGGGAACTTGCGCTAGGTGGGCAAGAACCTCGTACAATCATAACGGCCTTTTCATGTCCGGCCTCATTCAGGAAAGGAACAACGTCATGGTAGGATTGACCATCTTCTCGGCCATCCGGCGGACACTCGGGCGCTCGACGCGCAATGGCTTCATCGGCCTCATCATCGGCGGCGGCCTCATCGAGGGCCTCGCCGCACTGCTCAACAAAAGCGATGTCACCCTCCAGACTGTCACTTCCACCGCCCCAGCGACGCCCTCCCTCTTTGTGCATGTCGCCGCCGTACTCTTGGCGCTCACCATGGGCGCGCTGGCCGCCGTCTGGACGGCAGCCGTCCGCACGGTCAAGGGCGTCGTGCAGGGTGCCGATAACGTGGTCGACGCCGTCGATGGCCCCCAACGCCACGGCCTCTTTTAAGCGCGGGTCCGCGAAATGCATCTGCCTGTGACCACATTCGGTTACGGGCATCGTCATATGGGGGTGACTGGGTGTCCTCAGCGGCGTTGGCCCATCGCCACCGTCACCGTCATGCTCGGCTGATGCTCGGGTTGGTTGAGCTCAGCCTCGACCATCGCGCGCAGTTGCTTCCAGGTCGCGGTGTCCCAACAGCGCGTTTGCACGAAAAAGGGCGCGAGATTGTCGAAGCCCAAGAGGACGTTCCACGCCATGCGGGTGCCATGGCCGCCCCCGGCGCTGCCGATGGGGATCTCGCTCGCGTGGCTCGATATCGCCTGGACGCCTGGCGTCGCTTGCCGCAGATATGAATCGACGCGCTGCGCATAGGCCACGTCGACGCCCCGCGCGGTGAGGATCTGCGCGATCATCGCGTGGATGGCGGTGAATGCTGGGCCACCATCATGCGGCAAGCTGAGTTCGACCGTCTCGATCCACCCGCCTGGCACCGTGACGCGCACCAGCTCGTTGATGACCCGCTGCCACTGTTGGGCGGGAATCCCCTGCCCGACGTCGCGCATATGCACGAAGTCGAACGAGGCATCGGGGATGTCGCCCAGGCCACGGAGGACGTTCACCTCGCTAAAGGCGAAGTTGGGGGGCAGGGGCGCGGGAAAGGGGCGCGCGGGCGACACGATGTCTAGCCCCACGACCTGCGCGTTGGGGAACTGCTGAGCCATGCCAATGGCCCATTGCCCGGTGCCACAGCCAACGTCCAGAATGCGCGCGGGCAGAGGGGCCGGGGCGGACGCACCGCGCTGGCGGGCACGCTCGACGACCTGTTCGTTCCAACTGCCAGTGCCGAGCGCGGCTGTCTGGCGTGGTGTCTGCCCAAACGGCACGAAGAACTGGCGCTTAAAGAACATCTGCAAGATGAGATGTTGCAGGTTGAGGCGCTCACACTCACTGAGGCTGTTGGGCAGGAAGTAGGGGCTTTCCGCGCACGAGAGGTCGTGTCGCCCATGGATGGGCAAGGTCGTCACGGCCTGGATGGTGGCAGGGGTGAGCAGTGAGGGATCAGGCATCTCGCACGCTCCTTGTTGCGGGTCGACGATGACCAGGCTTGACAATACTGCATGTTGTCTTATCATGACGCCCATGTTTTGTCAAGCCGCGTCGCCTGCTCGCGCGCCGCCGGTGCCCTGCTCAGTCGGCCAGCCAATAGGCGCGCTCGTCCGCGCTCATGCTGGCGGTCGGGCTGCGCGTGATGGCATCGGCGAAGGATTCCCCCGCCGCCGCCTCCGTGGGTGCCCCCGCCTCGGCGCGCAGATGAGCTGGGCGCACAGGGGTGGACTGCCGCGCCCAGGCCAGCGCCTGTTCGGGCTGCGTTTTTAAGGCCCCGGCAAGCTCCTCGAAGAACCGCTGTGGCACCGTGGCGAGGTCGATCTGCCCTTGGATGAATTTGTCGACCACGTCCAGCCCCAGCCGCAGTCGCCGTGCCAGCGCCGCCTTGGTCAGGCTGGCGGCCTTCAGCGCCTCGCGCAGCCCCCAGGCCTGGGCGGGGGTCACGGCCAGCGCGCCCGCGATGCCGCGCGCCATGCCCCGGTCGATGGCGGCCTCTGCCGCGCCGTCTAGCGCCACATCGGGGCCGTCAAAGACGCGCAGCGCCAGCACAAAGGTGATGATGTCGTCGCTGAGCGCCGGGTAGCGGCGCAGCCAATCTTGCACCAGGGCCGCGTGGGTGCCCTGCTCATAGGCTAGGGTGAGTGCGATTTGTTGTTCGTGCGAGAGGGTCGCAGCGGTTGCGGTTTTATTCATGATTGCTCTTCCTTTCGGGTTTTGCGTCCCCTGGCACGGCGTTTGGTGTGCGTGGTGGTCGCCGGTTCAGTGTCTTCCTCGGGCAGGGCCGATCTGCCGCCCAGGCCCAGCGCCATCTGGGCGCGGGCGATCTCGAAACGCGTACGCATCGTGCGCTCTGACATGCCACAGGCCGCCGCGATCTCGTCCCACTTCATGTGCAGAAACACCCGCAGCGTCACCACCTTGCGGTCCAGCGGGTCGCGCACGAAGTGCAAGATGCGGTCTGCCTCGATCTCCCCTTCGCGGTCGCCCAGCGCGTCATGCGTGTCGGCGATGATGTCGGTGGCGGCGTTCGTCTCGTCGTCGGCCCGCGGCGCGCGGTCGAGCGAGTCGATGAGCGCGGCGGGCACGTGGTCGGGGCGTCCCGTCACCTGGCCCTGGTCATTGGTCCGATAGATGCGCCCTTCGTTGCGCAGCGTGTGCTTGAACTGATCCACCGCGAGGCGTTTCAGATAGATGCCGAAGTTCTGCACCATGAAGGTTTCTTTCGGATCTAACACCTCTTTCCACAACTGCATCGTCATATCGGCAATCGCGTCCTCGACCCACTCGGGATGCGCCCGCAACCCGCCCGCCATTTTGCGAAACATGGGGCGTGCCCGCTGCACCAGCACCTCGAAGAGGCGGTTTCGCACCTCGATGTCGTGCCGTGCCGCGAAGGCCCGGATGGCCACCACCAGCGCCGCGTCGGGCACCGCATAGCCGCCGTGGGGCGTGCGCTGGGCCAGCAGCCGCTGCACCTCAGGCAAGCGGGGATCCAACTGCCCTGGATCGGGGGTGGAGGTTGTATCAAGTGTCGTCATGTGTGTCATCCCAAATATTCCCTTCCCATGGCAAGGGGGAGCGATATCATGCTGCGGATCATTTCTCACGTGCGGTAAGGGGTCTGGCACCACCAGGACTTTTCGCGGTGCCGCATGCCTTGACTCACTATATCATCTTCCGTGTGGCCGTCTTTCCTCGGGCTGCTGCTCCTTTCGCGGGCATCTCGTCGCGTGGCATGCTCCCCTGCCCCTGGCGCAATTGCATAAGATCAAGTATACTGAGCCCCACGGAATCATCTCGTCAGGATCATCCGAGCGGGGACACGATGCCCCCCTCTAGCAGTGGCGCGAAGGGACTCATCTACCATGGCTGCTCCATCCGATCCTCCCCCACCTTCCTCCGCCGAGATCATCGAGTTCGTCCCCCGGCAGTTGGTGCGGCGCGACGTGCACAACCTCATCGCCGCTAGCCTCGCCCCGCTTCCCATGCCCCAGGTGCGCCGGATGTTGGCCGATGCCAGCGCACGCTATGGCAAGGCGCTGGTACGCGAGTTGGGCCGCGTCATCGAGCGCGGGCCGCACCCCGTCGCCCTGGTCGCCATCCGCCTGCTGCTGATCATTGCCGACGAGCCGACCGAGAGCCTTTTGTGGGGCATCGCGCGCGATGAGACGCGTCATCCCGTCCAGCGTCTCGAAGCGTTGCGCGGCCTGTACCAGCAGGGGCGCGACGTCACCCTGGCACAGCTCGTGGAGCTGGCGACCCTCGCCGAACGCGCCGACCATCCGCGCGAACGCGAGATGCCGTGAAGGCTGTGGCCCCATTTTGGGGGACCAGGCAAACACGACCGCGCGTCGCTTGCCACGCGCAGGCGGGCTTCGTGATCCCAGGCGCGGGCTGACCCGCTGGCCAACCCTGACCGCCTCACCCCGCGATCTCGCGCAGGGTGTCGTGCAGCACGCGGAGGCCGAAGCGCAGGTTGGCGACCGAGACGCGTTCGTCGTGGCCGTGGGCCAGCGATTGCACCGGGGGCACGCCTGGCTCGGGTTGGTGCGGCACGAAGCCATAGGCGATGACCCCGCGCGGGGCGAGGTAACGCGAATCGCTGACGGCGGGGAAGAGGTACGGTGCTACCACCGCGCCGGGGTCATGGGTAGCGATGGCGTGGCTGAGCGCGTCGAAGAGCGCCGTTTGGGGCAGCTCGTAGCCGGGGGAAAGCGGTTCGACCTCGATCTGCACCCGTGGGTCGTTGATGCGCCGCGCGATCTCGCCGCGCACCATCTCGGGCGTCTGGCCGGGGATGACGCGGCAATCTACCTGCGCCGTCGCCTCGCTGGGGATGACGTTGAGCGCCGTGCCCGCCGACAGGATGGTGGGTGACGCCGTCGTGTGCAGCATCGCCCGCAGCGCGTTGGCGACGTCGCGGTCGGGCAGCAGCGCCAGCACCCGCTGGGAGAGCAAGGGATTGGTCAACTGCCCCAACAGGGCGCGCTGTGGCCCGGTCTGCGTCGCGGCGATGGCGGCGATGAAGCGCCGCACCGTGGGGATGACGTGCTGCGGCAGGGGGGCCGAGGTCAGCCGCTCAAGGGCCAGGGCCAGCCGCCGCACGGCCAGGTCGCCGTGGGGCACCGCCGCGTGGCCGGGCGCGCCCTGCGCCCGCAACGTCACACGCATCGCGCCCTTTTGCGCCATCTCGCAGGGGTAGATGCGCTGTTGGCCCAGATCGATGCCCATGCCGCCGCCCTCGTTCAGGGCATATTCGGCGTCGACCAGTTCGGGCTGATGTTCGCAGATCCATTGCATGCCGTGGGTGCCGCTGGCCTCTTCATCCGCGACGGCGAGCAAGATGAGGTCGCGCCGCAGGGGCTGACCCGTCGCCCGCACCTGTCGCACGAAATGCAGGAAGAGCGTCAGTTCCAGCGCCAGCATGTCCTTCATATCCACCGCGCCACGGCCATAGATGAAGCCGTCGCGCTCCTCGCCGCCAAAGGGGTCCGTCGTCCAGCGGGCGCGCTCGACGGGCACCACGTCGGTGTGCGACACCAGCAGCAATGGACGCGCCGCCCCCGTGCCCGCCAGCCGCGCCCACACCGAGACGCGTCCCGGCATCGGCTCGATCAACCGCGCCTCGACGCCCTCCGCCGCCAATTGCTCACGCAGATACGCCGCCGCGAGATATTCATCGCCGGGGGGATTGGTCGTGTCGCAGCGCAACAGCGCCACCAGATGCCGCCGCGCCTCATCCGTCAGCGCCGCTATCGGCACATCGGGGGAAGATACCATGGTCATGGGGGGAAACGCCTCCTCGGTGCCACGCGCGTGGGATGTTCGCCATCTCGTTGCCGTGCTGGTGTGGGCCAGTGTAGCAAGATATCCCATCGCTGTCAACGACAGGCAATCGACCGATGATGCCATGATGCGAACGATGCTTCCTTCCTTGCTTCCCATCGCCGGATCGGATATATCCATAGGGGGCAAGCGCGTACTTGCCAGGTGGGTTATCTCTCAGTCAAGGAGGCAGTATATCGTGCAGTCGTCTCCCGATCCGTCATGGGCACCCTTCGTGCCGGGGCAGCCGCCATCGAGCGAATATCCCTTTCCCCCGCCGCCGCCACCCCTCATCGTCGCCGCGCCGCGTCGCAGTGCGCGGGGCATCATCATCGGCCTGAGCGTGGGGCTGGTGGGCGTCATCTTGATCGTCTTCGTTACCTTGCTCTCTATCCGTACACCGCAGGGGATCGGCGCGACGTGGGCCATCACCATCGGTGGCACGCGGGCGACGGATGGCGGCCCCATCGCGGCGACGGCGTTGCCCCCCGGTGATACCTATCTAGCCGTAGATATCACCGTCAAGAACGTCACCACCAGCGCGCATGATTTCGCGGGCTACATCGACTTCACCGTCACGGACGCGACGGGGCAACGCTACCAGACGACCTATCTACCCGGCCCCAGCGTGGTCGATGGCACCATCCCCCCAGGGACGGCCAAGGGCGGCACCATCGCTTTCATCGTGCCCGCTGGCCAGCGCGCCTTCACCTTGACCTACGCCGACCCGGTGTATGGCACGCAGCACTGGGCGCTCTCGGTGTGACGGCTGGCGGCGTGGGGAAGTGTAGGGAGAAACAGGCCCCGCCCTCCGGCGCGTTCGCGGCGGCCACCGTGCCGCCCATCGCCGCCGTCCATTCCGCCACCAGCGTCAGCCCCAGCCCCGCGCCGCCCGACGCCTCACCGCCGTAGAAGCGGTCGAAGATGTGGGTCAGGTCGGCGGGAAGGATGCCGCTACCGGTGTCGCGCACCGTCACGCTGAGCGCGTCTTGCGTGCGCTCCGCCGTCACCAGCACCACCCCGCCCGGCGGCGTGTGGCGGATGGCATTGCCCACGAGGTTGTGGAGGATCTGCTCCATCCGTTGCGGATCGAGGGCGATGGGGGGCAGTGGATCGGCGATCTGCGCGCCCACGGTCACGCGGCCCGCCTCCCAGGCATAGGGGGCCAGCGCCGCCGCCACGCGCGTGCAGAGCGCCCCCACATCGGTCGGAGACATGCGCAGCGCCAGCTTGCCCACGTCGGCGCG
>JBBQSR010000202.1:0-7021 GCA_038234855.1 Ktedonobacterales bacterium
GGTGGAGCAGGTGAGAAATGGATTTCTATCCAGGTGGGCGCGCAAAGGGTCAGGGGCGGCAAGGGGCGACTAGCGATGCCCTGGGCGCGCATCAGCAATTACAGGCGGACCACGCGCGCGCGCTGGCGCGGGCCGAGCAGCAAGAGCATCAGGCGCAGACCCTTTTCGCCATGAGTCAGGCCGTCAGCGTGGCGATGGACCTGGACGATCTGCGTCAATCCATCGTGGAGTCGCTCTATGACGCGCTGCGGGCCGACACGGCCAGCCTCTTTTTGCGCGAGACCGATGGGCATCTGCGGATGGTCGCGCAGCGCAACATCGACATCACCCGCGCCCGCATCGTCTTTGGGCCTGATGAGGGCTTGGTGGCACTGGCGGCGCACAAACGCAAGCTGGTGCATGTGCCCGACACCAACAACAGCGCGCATTACGTGCCGACGGGGTACGACCCGCCGCGTTCGCTGCTGGCGGTGCCGATCGAGCCGCAGTCGGGGCCAGCATATGTGCTGTGCGTGGTGCGGCGGCGCGTCTATGCCTTCACCGATGATGAACTGCAATTCGCCAACCTGATCGGCAGCGTCGCGGCGCACGCGCTCAGCAATGCCGCGCTGTACCGCGAGATGCACACGCTGGCCCGCGAGCAAGCCACGCTGTACGACCTGATGCGCGCCTCGACCCTCAGCGATGGCGTCACCAGTTTCATCGGGCGGGCGGTGGAACCGTTGCGTCAGGCGCTGGAAGCGTCGGGCTGCGCCATCGTGCTGCTGGACCCAGCGACGCCGATGCCGCACCGCAGCGCCAGCCATGGCCTGTCGTCCTATGGCCTGAGCCGCTGTGAAGCCTTCGCTGATGAGCAGTCGGAGGGCGATACCATCGTGCCCCTGCGGCTCGATGCCAGCCCCGAGGGATCGCGCTTGATCCTGGCGACGGTCAGCACGCGAGCCCACGCCGTCGCCGTCGTCGCGTGGGAGCGGCTGGTGGGCGACCCGCGCGGCAAGGGCCAGACGCATTCCGCGCACGACGACATCTGGGATGGCTCGCAGCCCCTCGGCGACGAACTTTCTACCGCGCGGTTGCCGCAGTTCGCTGCACATCTGCCGCTGAGCGACGCCGAGACGAGCTTCATCACGAATGTGTGTCAGCAGGTCGCGCTGGGCATCGACAATCTGCGGCTACGCGCGCACGACATGGCGACGCTGCGCTCCATCAGCGCCCTGCCCGCCTCGCGCCCGCACCTGGACGAACTGCGGCACGCCATCGTCAACGAGGTCGCCGAAGCCTTCACCCCGGCGGAGGTCGCGTTGATCATTCCCGACGGGCAGGGCGGGGAGCCGCAGGTGCTGGCGCTCAGCCGGGGTAGCGCGGGCACCTGGGTCCGCGCCGCCCTGCACCTGATCGCTGAGGGCAACGAGCGCGCCCTGGTGCAACAGCGGGGGATGTCGGTCGCCGCGCTGGAAGCCGATGGCGAGACGCTGGGGTGGCTGGCGCTGCGCCCGCACGCGGCGACGCGCCTTTCCGCTGACCGCGCGCTGGTCTTTTCGTCCATCGCGGGGACGGTGGCGCTGCTGCTGCGCAACGCTCGGCTGCACCTCATCGCGCGTGAGGCGGCGGTGGACCGCGAACGGCACCGCATCGCCCGCGAGATTCACGATGGCGTGGCGCAAAATCTGGCCCACCTGATGATGCGGCTGGAACTGGTGCAGCGCCTCGTCCATATGTCCCCTGACAAAGCCGCCGCAGAGGCCGAGGGCGCGCGGCAGGTGCTGCTGACCAGCCTGAACGACCTGCGTGGCAGCATCGCCGCGCTGGCCCCCGCGCAGTTGGACGAACTCGGCTTCAGCGGCGCGGTGGGCGCGCTGATGGACGACATCCTCACCAATGTGCCGGAGTTAGCGGTGACATTCACGGGCGTGCCCGAGGGGGTCATCCCGCACGAACTGCGCGCCCCGGCCTTTCGCGTGGTGCAAGAGGCGCTCAGCAACATCCGCAAGCATGCCCACGCTCGCCACGCCTGGATCGATGTGGGTGTGGATGGCGAGCATGCCCTGGTGGTGACGGTGCGCGACGATGGCGCGGGCTTCACCCCCGACCCCACCGCGCCCGCCCACGGCCACTATGGGCTGCGCGGCATGCACGAACGCGCGGAGGAGTTTGGCGGCGCGCTCGCCATCACCAGCGCGCCCCAGCATGGCACCACCGTGACCCTCACATTGCCCCTGCGGCTGGCGGCGTGAGGGGCTTGCAATTTGCCGCGTGTGGTGGTAGAATGAATGAGCAATCGCAAATGTTGGTTGCGTGGGAGTAGTACGTCCACCCCCTCTCAGAGAGTTGTCGGCTGGTGCGAGACAACATTCCAGGACCGAACTCGCCCGCGAATCCCGTCCCGGTGAAGCAGTCGCCTAGCTGGGTCCGGCAGACGCCCGTTACCGCGTCGCAAAGTGGATGAGCATTTCCGCTTCCTTGGGCCTGTGGCGCAGTTGGGAGCGCGTCTGCATGGCATGCAGAAGGTCAGGGGTTCGAGCCCCCTCAGGTCCACCAGTTTTCACTGGCGGCAATGCTCATCAACATTGGGTGGTACCGCGCAAGCGCATTGAGCGTCTTTCGTCCCGATTCCGGGAGAAGGGCGCTTTTTTGTGTGCGCAAAAGGGGTGGGACGAGACACGAAGGGACGCGAAGGCTGAGAAGGATACGAAGGGGGGACGGAACGCGAAATGACACGAAATTGGCGCGGAATGACGCGAAAAAGTGCGATGCGGTTCGGTGCGCGAGGGCAAAGAGTGATGTATTGGTACGGTCTGGTGCTTAGCTAGGGGATGGCCTTTTCTGTGCCCCTTGGCCTTTCCCCATTGCGAAAACCTGGGCAATCGCTACGTGTGACTTTCTTTCCCCATTAAATAGGAGCTACCATCATGACCACCACGTCACCCAAACCCACAGATGCCGCCGAGGCGACGCGCTACCGTCCCCAAGAGATCGAGCCGAAGTGGCGGGCCACCTGGGCCGCCGAGCAGCGCGGCACCACGCCCGACCATGTGCCCGGCAAGGACAATTACTATAGCCTGGTGATGTTGCCGTATCCGTCGGGCGACCTGCACATCGGCCATTGGTACAACTATACGGGGCACGATGCCTTCAGCCGCTTCATGCGCATGCGGGGGTACAACGTGATGCAGCCCATCGGCTTCGATGCCTTTGGGTTGCCCGCCGAGAACGCCGCCATCAAGCGCAACGTGCAGCCGCGCGACTGGACGCTGGCGAACATCGCGAACATGCACGACCAACTGAAGCTGATGGGCGCGAACTGGGATTGGTCGCGCGAGATCGTCTCGTGTTTGCCCGACTATTATCAGTGGTCGCAGTGGTTGTTTCTGGAATTTTACAAGGCGGGGCTGGTCTATCGCACCAAGGCTCCGGCGAATTGGTGCCCCAACTGCAACACGACGCTGGCCAACGAGCAGGTGGTGAATGGCCGCTGCGAACGCTGCGGCACCGAGGTCATCCGTAAAGAGATCGACCAATGGCTGATGCGCATCACCAACTACGCCGATGAGTTGCTGCGCTTCGACGGCATGGACTGGCCCGAAAAGACCGTCACCATGCAGCGCAACTGGATCGGGCGCAGCGAGGGCGCGGAGGTGCGCTTCACGGCGGAGGTGCGACGCGCGGGCAAGAAGGCGAGCGACGCGGATGCCACCGAAACGGTGGAGGTGCCGGTCTTCACCACGCGGCCCGACACCATCTTTGGCGTCACGTTCTTCGTGCTGGCCCCCGAGCATCCTTTGGTCGAGCGCATCACCACGCCAGGCAGAAAGAAGGCCGTGCGCGCGTATGTCGAGGCGGCCAGCCACCAGAGCGAGATCGAGCGGCAGAGCACCGAGGGCACCAAGACGGGCGTCTTTACCGGTGGCTACGTGACGAATCCGGTCAGCGGCGCGCGGGTGCCCGTCTGGGTCGCCGATTACGTGCTGCTGAGCTACGGCCACGGCGCGGTGATGGGCGTGCCCGCGCACGACACGCGCGACTTCGCCTTTGCCCGCACCTATGGCTTGCCCATCGTCCAGGTCGTCGCGCCGGAGGGCGAGGAGCCATCCGATGCCGCGCAGTGGAGCGAGTCGCGCTCGGCCATGGGGCGCTTGGTGAACTCGGGCGCGTTCGATGGCACCGTCGCGGCGGAGGCTAAGGCGGCCATCATCGCCGAGATGGAGGCGCGCGGCATCGGCAACCGCGCGATCAACTATCGGCTGCGCGACTGGTTGATCTCGCGCCAACGCTTCTGGGGGTCGCCCATCCCCATCGTCTATTGTCCCGAGCATGGCACTGTACCCGTGCCGCAGGACCAGTTGCCGGTGCTGTTGCCCGACCATGTGGATTTCAAGCCGACCGGGGAATCGCCGCTGCGCTACGTGCCGGAGTTCTACAACACCACCTGCCCCATCTGCGCTGGCCCCGCCACGCGCGAGACGGACACGCTGGATACCTTCATCTGCTCGTCGTGGTACTTCCTGCGCTATTGCGACCCAGGCAACCGTGAAGCGCCCTGGTCGCAAGACAAGGTCGACCAGTGGATGCCAGTGGATATGTACATCGGCGGCCCCGAGCATGCCGTGATGCACCTGCTGTACGCCCGCTTCTTCGTCAAGGCCCTGCGCGACATGGGCCACCTGACCTTTGATGAACCGTTCAAGCGGCTGTTTCATCAGGGGATGGTGTTGGGGTCCGACAACCAAAAGATGTCGAAGTCGCGCGGCAACGTCATCGCGCCGGATGCCGTCATCAGTCAATATGGCGCGGATGCCGTGCGCTGCTACCTGATGTTCATGGGGCCATTCGATCAGGGTGGGCCGTGGAACAACCAGGGCGTCGAGGGCATCGCCCGCTATCTGAACCGCCTGTGGAATGTGGCGATCTTCGCTGAGTCGCTGCCTGCCACGGCCAAGGCCGATGCGACGCCGCACGACATCACGCGGCAGCAGCACAAGGTCATCAAGCGCATCACGGAGCACTACGCTCACCTGCGCTTCAACACCGCGCTGGCCGCCGCGATGGAGCTGACCAACACGCTGAGCGCCGCCCGCGAGAGCGGTGAGGCGGCGCAGCACCCCACCGCCTATCGCGAGGCGGTGGCGGCATTGGTGCGCCTGCTGGCCCCGTTGGCCCCCCATCTGACGGCGGAGCTGTGGCAGCGGATGGGTCACACCGCCAGCGTCCACGATCAGGACTGGCCGACCTTCGATGAGGCGCTGACGCAGGACGCCATCATCACCGTCCCCGTGCAGGTCAATGGCAAGCTGCGCGCGACGGTCGAGGTGGCTGCCGACGCCGACGAGGCGACCATCCGCGCCGTCGCCGAGGGCGATGCGAAGGTGCAGCCCTACCTGGAAGACAAGACCATCCGCAAGGTGATCTACGTGCCGGGCAAGCTGATCAACTTCGTGGTCGGGTGAGTTTCATCTTGCGGTGTGGGTGATGGGTGTGATACACTGCGTTCGGTAGTACATTCGCTGAGTGAGGTGCTGACATGATGAGCAAGGTTATGGTTCCTACGCGCTAGCTAGGGTCCGCCTCACGCGATTCGCGGCCACGGGCGTGCTCTGGTGATTCTTCCCAGGCATTCCCGTGGCATTTTTGCGCCCCTTTTGCTGGGCGGCCATGGCAGATGCAGTTCTCTGTGGCCGCTCGGTGTTGTCTTCGCGAAGGGGTGGTATCGTTCATGTCGCAGCAGCGATCTTGGCGCGCGATCTTATGGCACTATCTCGCACCGCAACGGGGGTAGGTGATCCTGCTGGCGGGGCTGCTCTTGACCACGATCGTCTTGGGGCTGGCCGGGCCGCAACTGCTCAGCAATTTCATCGATGGCGCGACGAGCAAGGCGGCGGTGGCCTCCCTGCTGCGCATCGGCGTGGTCTTCATCGTGGTGGCGCTGGCGAATGGCGCGCTGACCATCTGGGCCGTCTATGTGGGGCAAAATGTCGGGTGGACGGCGACCAATCGGCTGCGCGAGGATCTGGCGCGGCACTGCCTGGACCAAGATATCGCCTTTCACAGCGCGCGGACGCCAGGCGAATTCATCGAGCGCATCGACGGCGACCTGACGGCGCTCTCGAATTTCTTTTCCGAGTTCGTCATTCGCTTGCTGGGGAGCGCGTTGTTATTGCTGGGCGTGCTCATCGTCCTGTGGCACGAAGATTGGCGGGTGGGTGGGGCCATCACCGTCTATGTGGTGGTGGCGGCCTTCGCGCTGCATCGCGCGCGGTCCATCGCCGTGCAGGCGGGGACGGAGGAGCGCCAGGCGAACGCCGACCTCTTCGGGTTCATCGAAGAGCGACTGGCGGGCATCGACGACATCCGCGCGAATGGCGGGGGCGGCTATATGGTGCAGCGGCTGCACCTGACCCTGCAAAAGCTCTTTCTCACAGGGCAGCGCGCGTGGCGGCAACGGTCGTCCATCTGGACGATGACGATGGTCATCTTTGGGTTGGGCAACGCGCTGGTCTTCATCATGGGGGCGCTGCTCTTCGAGCGCCACGCCATCACGCTCGGCACGGTCTATCTCTTCTTTCAGTACAACCAGATGCTGCAAGATCCGTTAGAGCAGATCACCCGCCAGATGCAAGATTTCCAGAAGGCGGCGTCGAGCCTGGTGCGGGTCGAGGAGCTTTTCGCCATCCAGCCGGCGATCGTCGGTGGCGACACGGCGACGCTGCCGCTGGGCGCGCTGGCGGTGGAGTTCGCGGATGTCACCTTCGCCTACCATGACGAGGCCGGGCCGGTGCTGCACGACCTCTCATTTACGTTGCGGGCGGGGCAGGTGCTGGGGCTGCTGGGCCACACAGGCAGCGGCAAGACGACCATCGCCCGGCTGCTGTGCCGTCTGTACGACATCACGGATGGCGCGATCCGGCTCGGCGGCGTCGCGGTGGACGCGGTGCCGCTCGACGACCTGCGCCGCCGCGTTGGTGTCGTCACGCAGGACGTGCAACTCTTCCACGCGACGGTGCGCGACAACCTGACCTTTTTTGAT